>DASYAQ010000389.1:0-3605 GCA_036501225.1 Caulobacteraceae bacterium
GCTAGCGCATGGCGCGCGCGGGGCAAAGGCTTCACACCTCTCAGAACCAGAAGGAGGGGCCCGCGTCTTCCAGCTTCTCCCGTGGGGAGAAGGAGGGGCCCACAGCGCCTCGCGCTGTGGGAGGGTCGAGAGCGTACGCCGTTTCAGGATGATCCGAGAGGCCGTAACCCCTCACCGTCCCGCTGCGCTACGCGCGCGGGTCCTCCCTCTCCCTCTGGGAGAGGTCTTAAGAGCGCTTGCCCAAGGGCGTGGGGAATCCAAACCGGCGCTGGGCGAGGCCGAAGAGACCCTTGAATTTCGGCCCGCCGCGATAGGCGGGCGGTACGTAGCAGACGTCCGCAACACCATCCGCCCCTCTGGCCCCCGATTTGGGCGCGAACAGGCGATCTGCTATGAGCATGGCCGTATTCATCAAAGGATCATACGACGTGGGCGTCCGATTGGATCTCTCACGCGCCGACGGGACCCAAATCCCGGTCCGCGCGAACCTGTCCGGCCTGACGCGCGCCAGCCTCGCCGAGGCGCTGGTGGGCGCCGAGATCGCGACGCCCGAGAAGGCGCGCATGCGCGCCGGCCAGATCTGGCGCTGGATCCACAACAACGGCGCGACCGACTTCGACGCCATGACCAATATCGACAAGGCGACCCGCGCCCGCCTGGCCGAGACCTTCGATCTGGCCCGGCCCGAGGTCACCGCGCGCCAGGTCAGCGCCGACGGCACGCGCAAATGGCTGATCGCCTTCGCGCCCGGCATCGAGGCCGAGTGCGTCTATATCCCCGATGTCGGCCGGGCCGGCGCGCTGTGCGTCTCGAGCCAGGTCGGCTGCACGCTGAACTGCCGCTTCTGCCACACCGGAACCCAGGCCCTGGTGCGCAACCTGACCGCCGCGGAGATCGTCGCCCAGGTGCAGATCGCCCGCGACGACCTCGGCGAATGGCCGTCGGACCGCGCCGATCGGCGGCTGTCCAACATCGTCTTCATGGGCATGGGCGAGCCGCTGTACAATCTGGACAATGTCGCCGCCGCCATCGACATCGTGTCCGACAATGAGGGCCTGGGCATTTCGCGGCGGCGCATCACCGTTTCCACAGCCGGCGTGGTTCCCGAGCTCGAGGCGCTGGGGACGCGCACCCAGGCCATGCTGGCCATCTCGCTGCACGCCACCAACGACGCCCTGCGCAATGAGCTCGTGCCGCTGAACAAACACTATCCGCTGGCGGAGCTGATGGCCGGCATCCGGGCCTATCCGGGTCTGTCCAATGCGCGGCGCGTCACCTTCGAATACGTGATGCTGAAGGGGGTCAACGACACCGCGGCCGAGGCCCTGGCGCTGGTCAGGTTGCTGGCCGGCATCCCGGCCAAGATCAACCTCATCCCGTTCAATCCCTGGCCGGGGACGGCCTATGAATGCTCCGACGGGGCGACCATCGAGGCCTTCGCCGCCATATTGAACCGCGCCGGCTACGCCTCGCCGATCCGCACTCCGCGCGGTCGCGACATCCTGGCGGCGTGCGGCCAGCTGCGCACCGAGAGCCTGAAGGTGCGCGCCAGCGACCGGCGCAGGGCGCAGACCGCCGATGTCGCCTGAAGTCCAGGCCTTCGCCTCGGGCTTTCCCGTCATGCTGTTGCACGCCGGGATCAGCCTGCTGCTGCTGGTGGTCGCCTCGGGCGCCTATGCCCTGCTGTCGCCGCATCGCGAGGTGCAGAGCATCCGCGAGGACAATCCCGCCGCCGCGGTTTCCCTGGCGAGCATCATCCTGGGCCTGGCCCTGCCGCTGGGCGCCACCTTGGCGGCGGCCGCCTCACCCATGGACATCGCGCTCTGGGGCGTCGCCATATCGGCGCTCGCCCTCCTGCTCTTCAGCCTGATCGATTTCGCCCTGGTCGGCCTGCCGGAGCGCATGCGCGAGGGCGATGTCCCCGCCGCCGTGGCGCTGGCGGCGGCCAAGCTCGGCGTCAGCATCATCCTGGCCGCGGCGCTGGCGGTCTAGAGCGGGCCCGCGGAAAAGTGTGAAGCGGTTTTCCGCCCGCAACCCGCTCTAACTCTTAGGAATCGATCACGTTTATGGTTTTGGATTGCTTCAATCCAAAATCATCGTGATCTAGTCGGCGCCAATGCCTCGCCTGCCCGTCTGGCTGATCTATCTGACCATCGTCGCGGCCATGCTGGTGCTGGCGCTGGGCCGCCGCGAGCACGCCAATGCGCCCCGGCCGCCGCCGCCGCCGCCGTTCGCCGACCAGGCCCCGATCTCGCCGTCCTCGCCCTTCGCCAACGCCACCTTGGTTCGCCTCTCGACCGCGATGGCCGCCAGGGGGACGGCCTTCTCCATGAACGACCGCGGCGTCTGGCTGACCGCGCGCAGCGTCGTCGCCGGCTGCGCCGGGCCGATGATCGCGGTGGCGGAGGGCTGGGCCGCGCCGGCGAAGCTGCGGACCGTCGATGGCGACGCCGCCGTCCTGGCCACCGCCGGCGGCGCGCCGGCCCTGCCCATGGCCCGGGGCCCGCAACCCCGATCCGGCGACAGCGGCTTCCTGCCCGGCTTTTCCGGCGGCGGACCCGGCGAGGTCGCGGCGCTCTTCCTCGGCCGCGGCAGCGGCCGCGACCGGCTGGCCTGGGCCGAGATCGGGCGCACGGACGGGCTGAAAGGCCCGCTGTCCGGCCTGGCCGGTGCGCCGGTGCTGAACGCGGCCAGCGAGGTCACCGGCATGGCGCTTGCGGATGCGCCAAGGCGCGGCCGGCTGAGCGGCGCGACCCTTGCCGCGCTCACCCGCGCCCTGGCCGCGGCCAAACTGCGGCCGTCGGTGGCCGGTCCGCAACCGCCGATCAGTCTCGACAACTATGGCCGCGCCGCCGACAGCCTGCGCCGCGCCCTCAGCGTCGCCGAGGTGGTCTGCCTGAAATAGGTCCGTCATCCTCCCCTCGGGCCTGAACAAGTCGGCCATGACGTCGAGGGGACGACGCTCAGTCGGCGAGCTTGACCAGCATCTTGCCGTTATTGGCGCCCTGCATCAGCCCGACCATGGCGGCCGGCGCATTGCCGATGCCGTCGTAGATGGTCTCCTGATACTTGACCCGCCCATCCTTCAACCAGCCGGCCATGTCCGACTTGAACTGCTCGTAGAGGTGCATGAAGTCGGGCGCCACGAAGCCGCGCAGGTTGATGCGGCCGTAGATGATGTTGGACAGGTTGCGCACCGCCGTCCGCGAGCCGGCCTCGTTATAGCCGGAGATCATGCCGCAGACCGCGACCCGGCCGAGGCTGTTCATGCTGGCCAGGGCCGCGTCCAGGTGATCGCCGCCGACATTGTCGAAATAGACGTCGATGCCCTTGGGCGTCGCCGCCTTCAGCGTCTGGCGGATCGGGGCGGTCTTGTAGTTGATGCCCTTGTCCAGCCCGGCCTCTTCCTCGAGCCAGCGCACCTTCTCGTCCGAGCCGGTGGATCCGACCACATAGCAGCCGTGAATCTTGGCGATCTGCGCCGCCATCGAGCCCACCGCGCCGGCGGCGGTGGAGACGAAGACCTGCTCGCCGTCCTTTAGCTGGCCGATGTGCAGAAGGCCGCCGTAGGCGGTGAAGCCGGTCCCGCCGAGCGGTCCCATATG
>DASYAQ010000390.1:0-5086 GCA_036501225.1 Caulobacteraceae bacterium
TCGTGTATAGCCGCGCACCTTTCCGATCACACCGGCGCCCGAGACGATGAAACAGGACACCCATCCCGACTATCACTTCATCACCGTGGTGATGACCGATGGGACCAGCTATCGGACCCGCTCGACCTACGGCAAGCCGGACGCGACGCTGAACCTCGACGTCGATCCGAAGACCCATCCGGCGTGGACCGGCGGCAACCAGGCGCTGCTCGATCGCGGCGGCCGGGTGTCACGCTTCAATTCGAAGTATGGCGGCTTCATGAAGAAGTAGGCGTCGCCTCGGCGTTCGCCGGCGCCTCGATCTCGAAAGGTTGGAGCGGGGCACTCTTTCGGCCCTTGCGCGTTTTTCTCCTGTCGGAGGGGCTTGAGTCCTTAAGACGGAGTAGCCTTATGACCTTCCTCAAACCTGTCCTGATGGGCGCGGCGGCGGTTGCGCTGATGTCGGCCGCCCCCGCCCTGGCCCAATCGGCGCTGGACGAGGGCGTCAACGCCAACGCGGTGGTCGCCGCCCACAGCGGCGACTGGACGCTCAGACAGCGCGAAAACTGGCTTGACCAGCGCATCGACATGGCCCGCGACGATCGCTCGATCAGCAATGGCGAGCACGACCGCATCCATGATGAGCTGAGCGACCTTCGCGACCAGGAAAACCACCTGCGCGACGCTCATGACGGCCAGTTGACCGACAATGAGACCGCGAACCTGGAGACCCGCCTCGACACCATGGCCGACCAGATCCACTTCATGCACGAAGACCGCTTCCAGCGGCCTTGGTAGTCTGGCCGAGCAGGCGGCCTTGTCCTAACGGCCGAAGGCCGCCTGCAGCTTCTCGAGCTGGGACAGCACCGGGTGCGGCTGTTCGCTCTCGCCGGCGTCGAGATACATGCGCCGATCCAGGTGCAGCACGCGCTCATAGAGCCGTTCCGACCGCGCCAGCAGCGTCTTCAACCCCGTCGGAATGTCACCGGCGGTCTCGCCGGACAACGCCCGTTCGCCACCCAGCCGATAGCGGGCGTCGCAGGCCTTCAAGGGGTCCATCTCGCCTTCCCGCACCGCGCGCTGCACCAGGAGCCAGGAGGCCACCTGCATCAGCCGCGTCGTCAGCCGCATGCTTTCGCTGGCGTAGCCCAGCGCCGCGCGGCGATCGAGCGACTTGGATTCCTGCCGCCCGGGCCCGTCCAGATAGGTCGCGGTCTCCTCGACCAGCGTCATGCCTTCCTGGAAGGTGCGGTCGAAAAGCTCCGACTGGGCGAAGTCCTTGACCACCCCGGCCCGCCACTGGCCCACCTCGGGCGAGGGTTCAACACCCCATTCGCTCATGTTTTGGGCCTCTCGCCAGGCTAACCGGGAAACGTCCCGTCGCAACATGCGGGAACTGCAACCCCCATGCCAAGACGCGCGCGAACGATCAGGCTAGGCGGTCTAGGTTTCTATCGTTTGAAGAAGGCGTCGGCCGCGGCGCGTTTCGCGTCCTTATTCACAAGTTGCGTGCGCGTGCGTTCGATCTCGACCTGCAGCTGTTCGATGCGCTCGTTCAGCTCCTCGGCGGAATAGAGATCCAGGTCCTCGCGACTGGCGTCGAACAGGGCCTGGCCGCGCATTTTTCGCGGCGGCGGCGGTTCTTCCATCATCGGCCCGGCCCTCTTGTCTGTTGCTCGGCGGCGATTGTCGTCTATCTGACCTTCCGTCATCGAATGACGCAAGCCCTGGGAGCCGGGCCATGATCCCCGAAGAGATGACCGCCATCGCCATCGAGGGCGGCAAAGGCCTGGCCGAGGCGCTGAAGCCGGTGCGCACCGCGACGCCCAAGCCGGGCGCCGGACAGATCCTGATCAAGGTCGCGGCGGCCGGGGTGAACCGCCCGGACATCGCCCAGCGCATGGGCTTCTATCCGCCGCCGCCGGGCGCGCCGGACACCATGGGGCTGGAAGTGGCCGGCGAGGTCGTTGCCCTCGGCGACGGCGCGCCGCGCTGGCATGTGGGCGACACCGTGACCGCGCTGCTGGGCGGCGGCGGCTATGCCGAATACGCCGCGGTCGACGCGCGCCACGCCCTGCCCATGCCGGCGGGCTTCAGCGCCATCGAGGCCGCCGGCCTGCCCGAGACGGTCTTCACCGTCTTCGCCAACGTGTTCGAGGGCGGGGCCCTGAAGGCCGGCGAGACGCTCTTGGTGCACGGCGCGACCTCCGGCATCGGGGTCACCGCCATCCAGATGGCCAAGGCGGCCGGGGCCAGGGTGATCGCCACCAGTCGCGGCGCGCACAAGGCCGCCCAGGCCCTGGCCCTCGGCGCCGACATCTCGATCGATGCCTCGGCCGACGACTTCGCCGCCATCGCCAGGGCCGAGGGCGGGGTCGACGTCATCCTCGACATGGTCGGCGGCGACTACATCGCCCGCGACATCGACGCCATCAACACCGGCGGCCGGCTGGTGATGATCGCCGCCCAGGCCGGGGCCGTCGTCGAGATCAACCTGGGCCGGATCATGCAAAAGCGCATGCTGCTGACCGGCTCGACCCTGCGTCCGCGCGACGCCGACGAAAAAGCCCGGCTGGCCGCCGCCATCGAGGCCAAGGTCTGGCCGTGGATCGCAGCCGGTCGCTTGAAGACCATCGTCGATGCGACCTTCCCGCTCGCCGAAGCCGCCAAGGCGCACGCCCGGATCGAAGACAGCCACCACCTCGGCAAGGTGATGCTGGTGGTCTGACCCGTCGCGGCGCGCCCTTCAAACCTCTCCCGGAGGGAGAGGTGTATGGGGCGCGACCTCGCCGTTGCCGCGAGAGCATTACTGCCCCGCCCGTCGCAGGGCGCTGGAGAGCAGGATGACGGCAAGCCCCGCGAACAGGGCCGGGCCGGCCGCCGGGCCGAGCCAACGCGCGCCGAGCCAGACCAGGACGATCCAGACCAGGCTGGCTATGGCCAGGCCGATATCGTCGACGAACAGGCCCCAGATTTCCGTGGCGATCGTGCGAATCCAGCCCATCAGACCTGCACTCCGACCGCCTTGCCAGCCCGGGCGCGGCAGAGCGGCACGCCCGCGAGGCTTAAGGCGCCGAACCCGACCACCAGACCCAATATGGACAGGTCGTTCCCCGGCCAGGCGACGCCGATGCCTTCGCCGACCCAGAAGGCGCCGAAGCCGCTGAGCAGCACGCCGACGATGAACTTCAGGCTGTTTTCCGGCACCCGCGACATCGGCTTGTGCAGGACCAGGCCCAGCGCCGCCACCATGATGAAGGCCGCCAGCGCGCCCAGGCCGGCCGGGACGATCAGGCCGACCCCGCCGGCGCTGACCGCGATGACGATGAAGACCACCTCGGTCCCCTCCAGCATGCAGATCTGGAAGGCCGCGCCGAAGGCGATGGCGTCGAAGCCCTGACCGGCCGCGCCCAGCTTCAGCATGGCCTCGCGGTTCTTCTGAAAGGCCTGGTCCTCGTCGTGCAGGGCCAGCACCCCGGCCGAGCGCAGGATCGCCTTGCGCAGCCAGCGCAGGCCGAACAGGATCAGCAGCGCCCCGACCACCACCTGCAAGGCGCGCAGGGGCACAAGGCTCAGCGCCGGCCCGAGCACCGCGGTCAGCACCGCCAGCACCCCGGCCGCCGCCGCCGCGCCGAACAGGGTGTCGCGCCAGCCGCGCACGCCCCCCACCGCCAGCACCACGGTCAGGGCCTCGACGAATTCCACGGTCGAGGCCAGGAAGGCGGCCAGGGCCGTTGCGCCGGCATGAGTCGGGTTGATCATCATCGCCCTAGTCTAGCCCGGTATTGCGACCGATCCACCAGCCTGCGGCGATGCCGCGCGACGAATGACGTTCCATTTGTCCGCAAACCTCCCTATATCGGGGGCATCAACCGCCCGGCCGAAAGGCCGGGCGCCGTCATATTCGAGCCCCGAAAAAACCATGACCGAAATCCTCATGCCCAAGGCGACCGCCGTCTGGCTGGTCGACAACACCTCGCTGACCTTCGAGCAGATCGCCGACTTCGCCGGCCTGCACCACCTGGAGGTCAAAGGCATCGCCGACGGCGAAGTGGCGCGCGACATCCGCGGCGCCGACCCGATCGCCAACGGCCAGCTGTCGCGCGAAGAACTGGACGCCGCCGGCGCCGATCCCAACTACCGCATGATGGCGCAGAAGAGCCGCCACGCCGAGTTCCTCAAGCCGACCAAGAAGTCGCCGCGCTACACCCCGGTGTCGCGCCGCCAGGACCGCCCGGACGCCATCGCCTGGTTCCTGCGCAACCACCCGGAGATCGCCGACAGCCAGATCGTCAAGATCCTCGGCACCACCAAGTCGACCATCGACCAGGTGCGCAACCGCACCCACTGGAACGCCGCCAACATCAAGCCGGTGGACCCGGTGACGCTGGGCCTGGTCGGCCAGCTGGAACTCGACTCGATCGTCAGGAAGGCGGCCGAGAAGAAGGCCAAGGACGACGCCAAGAAGGGCATCGTCGACGACGGCCCCGCCCTGCAACCGGCCGCCGAACCGATCGAATTCGAAACCCACGACGCGGACGACTAACCAAAACTTCTCCCGTGGGGAGAAGGAGGGGCCCACAGCGCCTCGCGCTGTGGGAGGGTCGAGAGCGGCGTTCGCCAAATCGTTGGCGAACGCATCCCCGCGAGTGAAACTCGCGGCGGCGCTCTCGACGGGCGTACGCCGTTTCAGGATAATCCGAGAGGCCGTAACCCCTCACCGTCCCGCTACGCTTACGCGCGCGGGCCCCTCCCTCTCCCTCTGGGAGAGGTCTTGGAGGCGCGGCCTTTACTCTCTCATCGCCGCCCGTCCATATGCCCGCATGTCGGACGCGGACAGTTTTGACGTCATCATCGCCGGCGCGGGCATGGCGGGCGCCAGCCTGGCGCTGGAGCTGGCGCATGGGGGGCTGCGCACGGCGCTGATCGATCCGCAGCCGTTCGCGGCCCAGGTGGCGGCGACCTTCGACGGCCGCGCCTCGGCCATCGCCTATTCGTCTTTCCGCGCCTGGGACGTGGTCGGCGTCGGCGCGACCCTGGCCCCGCTGGCGCAGCGGATCGAGCAGATCCTGGTCACCGACGGCCGCTCGCCGGGCGCCGCCTCGTC
>DASYAQ010000391.1:0-1676 GCA_036501225.1 Caulobacteraceae bacterium
ACCGCGACCCACAGGCTCTTGTCGTGCTCGATCACATTGCCGGGCTTGATGGCGTTGCCATTGATCTTCATCGGGGGAGGGTCTTTTTCGGGGAGGGCGCGGACCCTACCCAGCGCGCCCCGCGAAGGCAAGAAGGGGCGCGCCTACCCTCCCATTCGCTTCGCTCTGGGGCCCTCCCTCTCCCTTTGGGAGAAGTCTAAGAGGCGCGGCCCGCGAACAGTGAATTGAACGCTTTTACCGCCGCCGCCGGCCCCTCGGCGTAACCCCACACGCCTGACGACACCGCCAGGAAGTCGGCGCCGGCGGCGATCAGGGGCGGGCAGTTGTCGACCGTGATGCCGCCGATGGCGACGCAAGGGGTGGTCATGATCTCCTGCCAGTCGGTGAGCAGCTCGAGATCGGGGCGATGGGTGGTCGCCTTGGTCGCGGTGTCGAAGAAGGCGCCGAAGGCGACGTAGTCGGCCCCGGCCTCGGCGGCGTCCATGGCCAGGTGGCGGCTGTCGTGGCAGGTGACGCCGACCATGCGGCCCGGGCCGACGGCGGCGCGGGCCTGGGCGCAGGTTCCGTCCGATTGGCCGATATGGACGCCGTCGCAACCGAAACGGACGGCGAGATCGGGGCGGTCGTTCAGGATGACGGCGACGTTGTGCGGCGCCGCGATCGGCAGCACGGCGGCGCAGGCCCCGGCGATGGCGTCGTCGCTGGCGTCCTTCAGCCGGATCTGCAAGGCGGCGACGTCGCCGGCGTCCAGCGTCCGGGCCAGGGTCTCGCGGAAGGCGGCGAGGTCGTCCAGTGCGGGCGGGGTGATGAGGTAGAGGCGACAGCGGGCCAAACGCTTCAAGCCGCGCGCTCGAGCGCGCCTTCCCACTGGCCGAGGCTGGCCAGGCCGTTCATGCGGGCGCGGTGGGCGAAGGCGCGCTGCGCGGCAGGCACGTTCTCCGGCTTGCCGACCCAGGCCGCCTGCGCCGCGTGCTGCAGCGCCCGGCCATAGGAAAAGGTCAACGGCCAGGGCAGGCCGCCGATGCGGTTCATCGCATCCAGATGGGCGGTGGCCTGTTCGTCGCTCTGGCCGCCGGACAGGAAGGCGATGCCCGGCAAGGCCGCCGGGGCGCAGGCCTTCAGCACCGCGACGGTGCGGCGCGCGACCTCCTCGACCGGCGCCTGGACCGGACAGTCCAGCCCGGAGACGATCATGTTCGGCTTCAGGATCATGCCTTCCAAGGCGACCCGCTGAATGTTCAGCTCGGCGAACACCGTCTGCAGCACGTGGCGGGTCACCTTTTCGCAGACCTCGATGTCGTGATCGCCGTCTGACAGCACCTCCGGCTCGACGATGGGGGTCAGCCCCTTGTCCTGGCAGACCGCCGCGTAGCGGGCCAGGGCATGAGCGTTGGCGTGGACGGCGCCCCAGCTGGGCAGGTCCCCGCCGATGGGGATCGCGGCCCGCCATTTGGCGAAGCGGGCGCCGCGAGCATAGTCCTTCTCCAGCTGTTCGGAGAGGCCGTCCAGGCCCTCGGTCAGGGTCTCGCCGGGAAAGCCGGCCATCGGTTTCGCGCCCTCGTCGACCTTGATGCCGGGGATGGCGCCGGCCCGCTCGATCAGCCTGACCAGGGGCGCGCCATCCGCGGCGTCCTGATAGAGCGTCTCGCGAAACAGGATGACGCCGGAGATGTGGC
>DASYAQ010000392.1:0-2704 GCA_036501225.1 Caulobacteraceae bacterium
ATCAGGCTCGATATGGCGTCTCGGCGGGGCGAGGAAAGGGCCTTGGCGCATCTTAGTGGCCCCCGAAGGCCACCAGGGTCGAGACGGGCACGCCCGCCGCCCGCAGTTTCGCCGCGCCGCCCAGCTCCGGCAGGTCGACCACGAAGGCCGCGGCCGGGACCGTCGCGCCGGCTTGGCGCAGCAGCTGCAAGGCCGCCACGGCCGTGCCGCCGGTGGCGATCAGGTCGTCGATCAGCAACACCCGCTCGCCATGGCCGCAGCCGTCCAGGTGCATCTCCAGCGAGTCGACGCCGTATTCCAGGGCGTATTCCACCGCGATGGTCTTGTGCGGCAGCTTGCCCTTCTTGCGCAGCGGGATGAAGCCGGCGGAGAGCTGGTGCGCCACCGCCCCGCCCAGGATGAAGCCGCGCGCCTCGATCCCCGCCACCTTGTCGATCTTCTGGTCGGCGAAGGGCGCGACCAGGGCATCGACGCATTGCCGGAAGGCCTTGGCGTCGCCGAGCAGGGTGGTGATGTCGCGGAACATGATCCCGGCAATCGGATAGTCGGGAATGGTGCGGATGGCGGCCGTCAGGTCCATGCGGTTCTGAGTCTCCGGGTCAGCTCTTGAGGGCGCGGCCGGCGACGGCGCGCAGTTTGGCGATCATGGCGGGGTCGCGGCTGCCCGGCGCGGTGATGATGGCGTCGTCCAGGCAGGTGTCGATCGGCGAGGCCGGGCGCTCGCCCGCGAGCTTCGCCGGCAAGCGCGTCACCAGGCCTACGGCCTTGGCGGCATTGGCGTTGAGCACCGCGATGATCTGCGTGACGTCGACATGGGCGGTCTCTTCGCGCCAGCAATCATAGTCGGTGACCATGGCCACGGAGGCGTAGGGCAGCTCGGCTTCGCGGGCCAGCTTGGCCTCGGGCATGTTGGTCATGCCGATCACGTCGCAGCCCCAGGCGCGGTAGAGTTCGCTCTCCGCCTTGGTGGAGAATTGCGGGCCTTCCATGGCCAGATAGGTCCCGCCGCGCACCACGCTTGCGCCCGCCTCGACCGCCGCGTCGGCAACGAGGCCCGAGAGCCGCGGGCAGACCGGATGCGCCATCGAGACGTGGGCGGCGAGGCCGGCGCCGAAGAAGCTCTTTTCGCGCGCGAAGGTGCGGTCGATGAACTGGTCGACGACCACGAAGGTCCCGGGGCTGAGGCCCTCGCGCAGCGAACCCACCGCCGACAGCGAGATGACGTCGGTGCAGCCGCACTGCTTCAGGGCGTCGATATTGGCGCGGCTGTTGACCGCCGTCGGCGGCAGCGGGTGGCCGCGGCCGTGGCGCGGCAGGAAGACCAGCTTCAAGCCTTCCAGCTCGCCCATCAGCAGCTCGTCGGACGGATCGCCCCAGGGCGTCTCGACCCGGGTCCAATAGGCGTTGGTCAGGCCCTCGATGTCATAGAGGCCCGAGCCGCCGATCACGCCCAATACCCAGTTGCTCAACTCAACGCCCCCCGCTGCGGCTAGAGCGACGGTTGGAGCTGGGCGAGGACGTCTTGGGCGACGCGGCGGGCGGAACGGTCGGCGTGCATGGCGATCTCCACGGCGCCGTCGGCGTTCGCCCCCGCCCGCAGGTCTCCCGCGCGGTCCATCCGCTCCAGGGTCTGCGCCACCGTGGCGGCAATATCCAGAAAGCCGATGCGCCGGTCAAGGAAGGCGGCCACCGCGGTCTCATTGGCCGCACTCATCGCCGCGGGCGCCAGGCCGCCGGCGTTCATCGCCGTGCGCGCGATCTCGATGGCCGGGAAGCGCTCGGGGTCGGGGCTGGCGAAGGTCAGCGCGCCCATGGCCGCCAGGTCCAGCGGCGGGGCCGGCCAGTCCAGCCGGTCGGGCCAGGCATAGGCGATGGCGATCGGCGTCTTCATGTCCGGCGCGCCGAGCTGGGCCAGGGTCGAGCCGTCGCGGTAGGTGACCATCGAGTGGATGATCTGCTCGGGATGGATCAGGACCTCGATCTGTTCCGGCGTGACGCCGAACAGGTAGCGGGCCTCGATCATCTCCAGGCCCTTGTTCATCATGGTGGCCGAGTCCACCGAGATCTTCGCCCCCATGCTGAAGTTGGGATGCGCCACCGCCTCTTCCGGCGTGGCCCTTCCCATGGCCGCCCGGCTCCAGTCGCGGAACGGCCCGCCCGAGGCGGTGATGATCAGCTTGGCGACCCGATGGATCAGGCTGGGGTTCAGCACCTGGAAGATCGCCGAGTGTTCGCTATCCACCGGGATGATCGTCCCGCCGGCGGCCTTGGCCGCCTCCAGCAGCGCCGGGCCGGCGCAGACCAGGCTCTCCTTGTTGGCCAGGCCGACCACAGCGCCCGTGCGCACCGCCGCCAGGGTCGGGGCCAGGCCCGCCGAGCCCATGATCGCCGACATCACCCAGTCGCAGCCCATCCCCGCCGCCTCGATCACCGCCGCATCGCCCGCGGCGCAGGCCACGCCGCTGCCCTTCAGGCGCTGGCTAAGCTCGCCCAGCCGGGTCTCGTCGGCGATCACGGCGATCTTCGGCCGCCACTTCAGCGCCTGCTCGGCCAACAGCGCCACATTGGCCCCGGCCGTCAGCGCCACAACCTCAATCTCCGCCGACCCATGCGCCACCGCCCGCGCCGCCAGGTCCAGGGTCGAGGTCCCCACCGAGCCCGTCGAGCCTAGAACCGTGATCGTCTTCGGCTTGCTCAATGCACC
>DASYAQ010000393.1:0-3617 GCA_036501225.1 Caulobacteraceae bacterium
AGCGCCTTCTCCAGCCCTGCGTCCGAGAGCTGGATGCTCTTCACGCCGCTGGCGTAGACCTTGTCCGGCTCGCCGTTCAGCCCCTCGATATGGACCACCGAGCGGTTTCCGGGCAGCAGCAGCGCGCGCAGGCCGCTGAACATGCGGCCGAGGCCGAATCCCTGCTCGGTATAGTATTTGGCGTCGCCCCAACCGATCGAGACCCAAGGTTTGTCGGTGACCAATGCGGTCGCCAGGGCCGCGGCGTGCGGCTGGGCGAACAGGGCCGCGCGCGGCACCACCAGATTGGAGTGAAAACCGTTGTCGACCACGAACACCGTCGTCGTGGCCTGGCCTGCCCCGCCTGGATAGAGGCGCGCGTCGCCCGGCCGGGCTGTGAAGGCCGTGAAGAGGATGAAACAGACGATCAGCGCGCCGATGGCGATCAGCACCCGCGGCCACCGCGGCGGCTTCACCTCCGAAGCCCGCGGGACGATCAGCGGCTCGAAGTGGGGCGCCGGGGTTCCCACCTAGCGCCTCACCGCCTCATAGCGCCCCTTGGGGCCGATGAACCATGAGCCGATCCATCCGGTCAGGCCCACGACGATAGAGCCCAGTATGGCGGCGAACAGGCCGTGCACATGGAAGCCGTGCAGGAAGACCGCCACCAGCATCAGCATCAGGCCGTTGATCACCAACAGGAACAGCCCGAGCGTGATGATCGTGAACGGCAGGGTCAGGACGATCAGGATCGGCCGCACAATAGCGTTGACGATCCCCAGTAAGACCGCGGCGAACAACAGGGTGGCCGCAGAATCGGCGCTGATGCCAGGTACGATCAGGGTGGCGATCCAAAGACCGACCGCTGCGATTAACGCCCGCAGGACGAAGCCGACCATGCCAGTTTCTCCTGTTGTTGGGATCGGAGCTTAGCCGAATGCGCCGAGGCGCCAAGCCTTCGTTCCCACCCCGCCCCCGGCGCATTTGACATCATACGCACGATCCGCCGAATTGGATTTGTCCGGCGGCGAAGGGCGTGCTGGATAGCGAAAACAGCCATCGACCGCATTCCAGTAGGGGGACGCATGTCCAGGTCCGCGATCACCGCTCTCGTTCTCGGCGCGAGCTTAGCCCTCGGCGGCGGCCTGGCGGCCTTCGCCCAGACGCCCGCGGCGTCGCCGGCGAAGAACGACTATACCGACGCCAAGGCCTGGCTTTGCCGGCCGGGGCGCGACGACGCCTGCACGGTCAATCTGGACACGACCATCATCGCCGCCGACGGCAAGATGACCCGCGAGGCGTTCCATCCGGACCCCAAGGCTCCGATCGATTGCTTCTATGTCTATCCGACCGTCTCGGCCGAGCCGACCGGCAACAGCGACATGACCATCACCCCGGCCGAGACCAACGTGGTCCAGCAGCAGTTCGCCCGTTTCGCCTCGAAGTGCCGCCTGTTCGCGCCCATGTACCGGCAGGTGACCCTGACCGCCCTGCGCGGCTTCATGACCGGCCAGCCGATCCCGGTCGACCGCAAGCTCGCCCTCGGCGACGTGTCCGACGCCTGGAACGAATATCTGGCCCATGACAACCACGGCCGGGGCGTCGTTCTGGTCGGCCACAGCCAGGGCTCGGGCGTCCTGGCCCAGCTGATCAAGACCGAGATCGACGGCAAGCCGGTGCAGGCGCGCCTGGTCTCGGCGATCCTGATGGGCGCCAGCGTGGCGGTCCCCAAGGGCAAGGACGTGGGCGGAATGTTCCAGCACATCCCCGTCTGCCGTGCGTCAGGGCAGATCGGCTGCGTCATCGCTTTCGTCGATTTCCGCGCCAGCGCGCCGCCGCCCGCCAATTCCCGCTTCGGCCGGGTGCAGGACCCCGCCATGCAGGCGATATGCGCCGATCCGTCCGCTTTGGGCGGCGGTTCGGGGCCGATACACGCCTACATGCCGACGCAGAACTTGCAGAACTCGGCGCCGATCCAGTGGACGACGCCGGCCCAGCCGATCGACACCCGGTTCGTCAGCCTGCCGGGCCTGATGACCGGCGAATGCCTTAACGACGAACACGGCTCCTATATCGCGATCACCCTGCACCCGACGCCCGGCGGGGTACGGGCGAACGACATCCCCGGCGACGTGGTGATCGCGGGCCATATCCTGCCGGACTGGGGCCTGCATCTGGTCGACGTCAATCTGCACATCGGCGCGCTACTGGATGTCGTCGGGGACGAGACCAAGACCTATCTGACCAAATCCGGGCGCTGAGGCGCGCCAGGCGACTTCCCGCTTTCGCCGCGGCGCGCAGGCGCGCTAAGAACGCATCGCCATGTCCAGCAAGTCCGAAACCCCGACCGAAACCTTCAAGCGCGCGCTGACCCACGCGGTGCGTTCGCTGGCCGAGACCGCGGACCTGGAGGTGACGTTCTCGGGCGACGGGCCGCAGCTTTCCGGCAAGCACGCGGTGCTGCCGCATCCGCCGCGCGACCTTTCGGGCAAGGAAACCACCCGCATCCGCGGCCTGGCCGACCAGATGGCCTTGCGCATGGCCCATCACAACGAGGCCCAGCACGCGCGCCTGCGGCCCCAGTCCATGCAGGCCAAGGCGATCTTCGAAGCGGTCGAGCAGGCGCGGATCGAGGCCATCGGCTCCAATGCCCTGGGCGGGGTCCGGGCCAATTTGAACGCGGTCCTGGAGGCGAGCCTCGAGCGCAAGGGGCTGAACCGCATCGGCATCGACCAGGCCGCCGCGCCCATCGCCGACATCCTCGCCCTGCTGGTGCGCGAGCGCCTGACCGGGGACGCGCCGCCGGACGCGGCCAAGCTGGTCGTCGACCGGCACCGCGAAGAGATCGAGGCCAAGGCCGGCCCCGACCTCGACCGCCTGACCGGCTCGATCGAGGATCAGGCCGCCTTCGCCCGCGTGGCCCGCGCCATCATCCGCGACCTCGATCTCGGCGAGGACATGGGCGACGAGTCCGAGGAGAGCGACGACGGCGACAGCGACGCGCCGGAAATGCCCAAGGACGTCAATGACGACCAGGGCGATGGCGAAGACCAGGACGGCGAAGGCGCCGAACCCGATCCCAGCCAGACCTCCGAGCGAGACAGCGACGGCTCCGAGGAGAGCACCGAGGTCGAGGAGGACCCGAACGCCGAGCCGAGCGACGACGAACCGGAAATGGGCGAGGGCGACAAGCCGGCGCGGCCGGACGTCAAGGATCCCGGCACGCCCGAACCGCCTTACAAGGTCTTCACCACCGCGCACGACGAGATCATCGGCGCCGAGGAGCTCTGCGACGCCGAGGAGTTGACCCGGCTGCGCGCCTATCTCGACCAGCAGCTGGCAAGCCTGTCCAATGTGGTCTCGCGCCTGGCCAACCGGCTGCAGCGGCGCCTGATGGCCAAGCAGAACCGGTCCTGGACCTTCGATCTGGAAGAAGGGATGTTGGATGTCGCGCGGCTGACCCGGGTGATCATCGATCCGACCGCGCCGCTCTCCTTCAAGCAGGAGGAGGACACCGAGTTCCGCGACACGGTCGTGTCGCTGCTGATCGACAATTCCGGATCGATGCGCGGACGGCCGATCATGGTGGCCGCCGTCTGCGCCGACATCCTGGCCCGCACCCTGGAGCGCTGCGCGGT
>DASYAQ010000394.1:0-4421 GCA_036501225.1 Caulobacteraceae bacterium
TCGATCTATGTCGAGCGCGAAGGCGGCGTGTTCAAGTTTCGCCGCGCCTTTTCGCTGCCGCCCGGCGCGCGCATCGCCATGGTCGAGGACATCGTCTCGACCGGCCTCTCGTCGCGCGAATGCGTCGAGGCCATCCAGGCCGCCGGCGGCAACGTGGTCTGCGCCGCCTGCATCGTCGATCGCTCCGGCGGGCGGGCGCAATCCGGCGTGCCGATGGTGGCGCTGGCGACGCTGGACGTGCCGGCCTATCCAGCCGACGCCCTGCCGCCCGAACTGGCCGCCCTGCCGGCCGAGGATCCAGGCAGCCGGAGGCTGAACGCATGAGCAGACTGAGACTGGGCGTCAATATCGACCACGTGGCGACCATCCGGAACGCGCGCGGCGAAACCTATCCCGATCCCACTCGCGCCGCCGAGGTGGCTATCGCCGCCGGCGCCGACGGCATCACCGCCCACCTGCGCGAGGACCGGCGCCACATTTCCGATTCCGACATCGACGCGCTCGCCGCCCTGACCAAGCGACGCGGCCGGCCGCTCAACTTCGAAATGGCGGTCACGGACGAGATGCGGGCCATCGCGCTGCGCCACAAGCCGCACGCCGCCTGCCTGGTGCCCGAGCGGCGCGAGGAGGTGACCACCGAGGGCGGGCTGAACGTCGCCAGCGAGCACAATCGCGTCGCGCCCGTGGTGGCGCAGCTGAAGCGGGCCGGCATCCGGATGTCGCTGTTCATCGAGTCGGACCCGCGCCAGATCGCCGCCGCCGCCTCGGTCGGCGCCCAGGTGGTCGAACTGCACGCCGGCGCCTACTGCATGGCCGTGCGCGAACGGCGGCCCGAAGCCGAGCCGCTCTATCGGCGGCTGCGCGACGGCGCCGCCCAGGCCGCCGCCCTCGGTCTGGAGGTGCACGCCGGCCATGGCATCGACTACGAGACGGTCAGCGCCATCGCCGCCATCCCCGAGATCGCCGAGCTCAACATCGGCCATTTCCTGATCGGCGAAGCCATCTTCACCGGTCTCGACGCCGCCATCCGGCGCATGCGCGCGCTGATGGACGCCGCGCGCGACGAGGCGGCGGCTTGATCCTCGGCATCGGCTCGGACCTGACCGATATCCGGCGCATCGAAAAGACGCTGTCGCGGTTCGGCGACCGCTTCGTCGCCCGGGTCTTCACCGAGGTCGAGCGGGCGCGCTCGGAGCGCAAGCAGGATCGCGCCGCCAGCTACGCCAAGCGTTTCGCCGCCAAGGAGGCCTGCGCCAAGGCGCTCGGCACCGGGCTGAAGCGCGGCGTCTTCTGGCGCGACATGGGGGTGGTCAATCTGCGCTCCGGCCAGCCGACCATGGCGCTGACCGGCGGTGCGGCGGCGCGACTGGCCGAATTACTACCGCCCGGGACGCGGGGCGCCATCCATCTCAGCCTCACCGACGACCACCCCTACGCCCAGGCGTTCGTGATCATCGAGGCGCTGGGCGCGGCCGAGCCGGAGCGTCCGGTTCTTCCGCCCGTCCGGGCCGGGGCCAGGCCATGACCGCCGACGCCCTCCGCGCACGCCAGGCCAAACGCGGGAAGACCAGCCTGATCGGGGAGGCGGGAATGATCCTGGTCTTCGTGCTCGTCTTCCTGGTGCTGCGCAGCTTCGTCTTCCAGCCCTTCACCATCCCGTCGGCGTCGGACGAACCCAACTTCCTGCAAGGCGACTACATCATCGTCTCGAAGTGGAGCTACGGCTGGAGCAAGCACTCGTTTCCGTTCAGCCCACCGCTGTTCTCGGGCCGCATCTTCTTCAACGCGCCGCGGCGGGGCGACGTGGTGGTCTTCAAGCTGCCGCGGTTCCTGGACGGCCGGGTCGACTACATCAAACGCCTGGTCGGCCTGCCCGGCGATCGCATCCAGGTGAAGAACGGCGTGGTCTATGTCAACGGCAAGCCGATCCCGCGCACCCAGCTCGCGCCGGGCATGGGCGATGTCCAGAGCGGCTATGCGCCGGTGCAGCGCTATATGGAGACGGCCTCGAACGGCCGCCGCTACATCGTCCAGCAGGATGGCCAGGACGGCCCCGCCGACAATACCGGGGTCTATGTAGTCCCGCCGCACTGCTATTTCGTGATGGGCGACAACCGCGACAACTCGCTGGACAGCCGCTTCGACCCCGTGATGCCGGCCGAGGCGTCGGGTCCGGCCACCTGCGGCTGGGATGCGGCGCTGAACCAATACCTGCCGGCCGAGCCCGGCGTCGGCTTCGTGCCGGAGCAGAACCTGGTCGGCAAGGCGGTGCTTGTGCTGTTTTCCTGGAGCCCCGACGCCCGCGACGGCGAGCGCCGGGTCCTCGGCCTGCGCGTCAATCGCTTTGCACGGCCCGTGGGCTGATCGCCTTGCTTGCGCCCAATCCAACGTCTAGCTAGGCGCTCGACGCCGCGCCCGGCCCCGCCCAAGAGATCCGCACCCTTCCCATGACCACAGACGCCAAGCGCGCGCCGGCCGCCAAGAGCGGGGCCGTCCACGAGACGGTCGAGATCGTCAAGACCATCGTCTATGCGCTGTTGATCGCGCTGGTGCTGCGGGTGGTGCTGTTCCAGCCCTACACCATCCCCTCGGCCTCGGAAGAGCCCAACCTCTACGAGGGCGACTACATCATCGTCTCCAAGTGGAGCTATGGCTGGAGCAAGCATTCGATCCCGCTCAGCCCGCCGCTCTTCTCCGGCCGCATCTTCTTCCACCAGCCCGAGCGCGGCGACATCGTGGTGTTCAAGCTGCCGCATGACGCCGAGTCGAAAGGCACCGATTACATCAAGCGGCTGGTCGGTCTTCCAGGCGACCGCATCCAGGTCAAGGCCGGACGGCTCTACATCAACGACAAGGCGCTGCCGGAGGCGCCGCTGCCGCCCGGCATGGGTGATATCGACGAGGAAGGCGCGCAGCCGGTCGACCGGTTCGAGGAGACCAATCCGATCGGCCGCAAGTACATCATCCAGAGAGCGCCGGACGACGCGGCGCGCAACGCCAACAATACCGGGGTCTATCTGGTGCCGCCGCACTGCTATTTCATGATGGGCGACAACCGCGACAACTCGCTGGACAGCCGCTTCGACCCGTTCATGCCGATGAGCATGACCGGCTCGCAGACCTGCGGCTGGGACGACTCGCTGGATCAGAACGCCCAGACCGATCCGGAGCATCCCGGCGTCGGCTTCGTGCCGGAAGAGGATCTGGTCGGCAAGGCGCAGTTCGTGCTCGCCTCGTGGAAGCCGGGGGCCTCGCTGCTCAAGCCCTGGACCTGGATCGCCGTTCGCCCAGACCGGTTCTTCCACGCGCTGAAATGAACGCGCGCGCCGATGCGGTCGAGCGATTGGAGCGCCGCCTCGGCTACGCCTTCAAGGATCGTACGCTATTCGAACAAGCGCTCACCCACCCGAGCGTCCTGCAAGGCCGCAAGGCGCCTGACAACCAGCTGTTGGAGTTCCTCGGCGATCGGGTGATCGGGCTCTTTGCGGCCGAGCGGCTGGCCGATGTCAGCCCCGATGCTTCCGAAGGCGACCTCACGCGACAGCTGCACGCCCTCGTCAACGGCAAGGCCTGCGCCGAGATCGGCCGCGACATAGACCTGGGGGCGGCCCTGCGGCTGGCGGGCGCCGAAACGAGGGCTGGCGGCCGCGACAACTCATCCATCCTTGGCGACGCCGTCGAAGCGCTGATGGCCGCGATCTACCTGGACGGCGGCCTGGACGCCGCGCGCGCCGTTTTCGATCGCCTCTGGGCCGAGCGGTTCGCGAATCTGCAGGACGCCGGCGCCCGCGATCCGAAGACCGCCTTGCAGGAATGGGCGCAGGGCCAGGGCCGGCCGCTGCCGGCCTATGGTATCGTGGCTCGCAGCGGCCCCGACCATCGACCGGTGTTCATTGTCTCGGTGACGGTCGAGGGCCTCGCTCCCGCAACGGCCGAGGGGCCGTCGAGGCAGGAGGCGGAAAAGGCGGCGGCGGCGGTGCTGCTCGCCCGCGAAGGACAGTTATGAGCGACACCCCGACCCGCGCCGGCTTCGCCGCCATTCTGGGCGCGCCGAACGCCGGCAAGTCGACCCTGGTCAACCGGCTGGTCGGATCCAAGGTCTCCATCGTGACCCAGAAGGTGCAGACCACGCGCTTCCCGGTGAAGGGCGTGACCATGGCCGGCCAGGCGCAGATCATCCTGGTCGACACTCCCGGCGTGTTCAAGCCGCGCCGCCGGCTCGACCGCGCCATGGTGCGCGCCGCCTGGGCCGGGGCCGAGGACGCCGACATCGTCGTGCACCTGGTCGACGCCAAGGCCGAGCTGGCCGCCGCCGACGGAAGCGCCAGGGGCGCCGACCGGCTGGCGGCCGAGGACACCGCCTCGATCGTCGACGGGCTGAAGAAGGCCGGCCGCAAGGCCATCCTGGCCCTGAACAAGAT
>DASYAQ010000395.1:0-10802 GCA_036501225.1 Caulobacteraceae bacterium
TTTTCGGCGTTGGAGAGGCCGCTGGTCATCGGCCCGGCCGGGGCGAGGACGCTGGGCAGGTGGCCGAAGGCCAGGGCGCCGATCACCAGGCCCGGCACGATCTTGTCGCAGACGCCGAGCAGGATGGCGCCGTCGAAGGCGTCGTGGGTGAGGGCGATCGCCGTGGCCATGGCGATGACGTCGCGGGAAAACAGCGACAACTCCATGCCCGGCCGGCCTTGCGTGACGCCGTCGCACATGGCCGGCACGCCGCCGGCGAACTGGGCCGTGGCGCCGGCCTCGCGGACGGCCTCACGGATCAGATCGGGATAGTGCTCCAGCGGCTGGTGGGCCGAGAGCATGTCGTTATAGGCCGAGACGATGGCGATGTTCGGCGCGGCCGGGTCCATCATCTTCAGCTTGTCGCCGGCCGGCTGGGCGGCGAAGGCGTGGGCCCAGTTGGCGCAGGACAGCTTGGCGCGGCCTGGCCCGTCGTGGGCCGCCGCCTCCATCCGCGCCAGATAGTCGGCGCGCCGGTCGCGGCTGCGCGCGACGATTCGGGCGGTGACCTCGGCGACGACCTCGTGCATGCAACTGAACTCCTCGCGGCCCGGCCACGGCCCGCCCATCCGGAGCGCCAACCGCATGGCGGGACAAACTGTTCCTAGCACAGGCGAGGCGGCGTTTTCACCGGCTTCGGCCTGGACTTTTCAGCGGTGCGTGCGAGATATCTTCAACTTGGACTTTTAAGTCGTTGCGGCGCGATACCTTCGGAACTAGCCTAGCTGTCGCCCGTTTGACCTAAGGTCGGGGCCAGATCACGGAATCACGGAGACCTCATCCATGTCTATTTTGCATCGTTCGATCCTGGGCGCGGTTGCCGCGGCCGGGTTAGCGCTCGTGGCGAGCGCGCCCGCGCATGCCCAATCGGGCGTCAGGGTTGGCGTTCTGACCTGTAACGTGGCCAGCGGTTTTGGCCTCATCTTCGGCTCAAGCAAGGAAGTGAATTGCGTCTTCTCGCGTGATGGCCGCGACCTCGCCCACTATCAGGGCCATATCGACAAGTTCGGCGTCGACATCGGCTATACCGCCGGCGGCGTGATGGTCTGGGCCGTGTTCGCCCCGACCGCTGGACCGCCCCCGGGCTCGCTCGACGGCACCTACGGCGGTGTCACCGCGAGCGCCACGGCTGGCGTCGGCGTCGGCGCCAACCTGCTGGTCGGCGGGTCGGATCGGTCGATCTCGCTGCAGCCGCTGAGCGTCGAAGGCAATACCGGCCTGAACGTCGCCGGTGGCATCGCCGGCCTGCGCCTGCACTATCTGCCTTGAGTCTCTAGTTACCTGAGACGCTGTCCACGGCGCCAAACAGCTCCCGCAACCGCTCGACGATCTCGGGTGGAAGCGGGGGACCCTGGATGGCGGCGAGGTTGGCTTCCAGGTGCTCTACGTTCCCGGTGCCGGTCAGTATGACCTCGGCGCCGGGTTCGTGGCGGCAGAAGCGATAGGCCGCCTCGGTCAGCGAGCCCACATCCGCGCGCTCGCGCAGGAAGCCCAGAGGGTCGGCGGCGTCGATCTTGCCGGCGTCCACCTCTCCACGTTCGATCAGTCCAGCCACCACCTCGCGCAGCGCGCCCGGCTGACTCAAGCTGCGCCGCACCGCGAACATGATCAGCGTGCCGACGCCGTGCTTGAGCGTCTCGGGAAAGACCCGCGTTCGCGCCGAGGGGTTGAGCAGGTTGAAGCCGACCATGATCACATCGAAATGGTCGTCGGCAAGGGCGCGCACCAGCATCTTGTGACCGGTGTCGCCGCCGAACTGCTCGGTGGCGCCTAAAAAACGGATCTTGCCGGCCGCCTGCTGGCGCTTCATCTCCGGAACCAGCACCTCGGCGCAATAGTCGTACTGGCTGGGCTGGATTCCGTGCAGATGGAAAACGTCGACGCGGTCGGCGCCCAGCCGCCGGAGGCTGCCGTCCAGGCTCTCGGATAGTTCGGCGGCGGTGAACATGCGCTCGCCGCGGCCGGCGCTGGACTTGGTCGACAGGAAGACCTCGTCTCGCCGCCCGCGAATGCCCAGCCCCACCGCTTCCTCGGTGCCGTAGTTGCGGGCGGTATCGATGAAGGTCACGCCAAGCTCGATGGCGCGCCGGACGACCGCGGCGGCCTGCTCGTTGTCCGCGCCCCGGGCCATGCCCAGCCGGCTCGCGCCGCCGCAGCCGAGCCCGGCGACGCTGACCTCGGCGCCTGTGCGCCCTAACCTGACGGTCTGCATCGGCGGCGATCGGCTCCCTTACCCCGCGGCGTCGTGGCGGCGCCGTATCATGATGCCGCCAAGCCGCGCCTCGGCATAGCGGACATCCCGGTCGGCGCTATTCGGGCGCGTTGCGACGCAGCTCGCGGTACCAGGCCAGCTGCTCGCCGGTCGCCAGCAGCTTGCCGTCCCGGCGCCAATAGCTCGAGCGCTCGTCCGAGGCGCCGCCACCGCCGACGCGGCCCTCGCACTCCACCAGGATGAAATCGTCGCCGACCTCGGCGATCTCCTCGACGGTGGCGTGCAGATAGGCCGTCAGCGACAGCGTGGTGGTCATGATCGTCGGCCCCAGCGCGTACATCGCCCGCGGCGCCGAATTGTCGGTGATCATGCCCAGCAGCGCCTTGTCCATGGGTCCACGCCGCGAGCGCACCCAGGCCAGAGACCGCGAGTCCCCCGACGGCGTCGGCGGAAACCCCTCCAGCGTGCGCCGCTCGAAGGCGGAAGCCCCATAGTGGGTCGCGGCGCCAGGCATTTCAGGGCTCGGCAGGCTCTCCGGATCGGGGGCGGCGGGCATTCTGGCGAAAGCGAAATCCGGGGTCTTCGGCCGCCGCGCCATGGTGACGATGCCGTGCACGCCGACCTGGTCAGATCCGGCCGCCAGCAGCTCGACCTCCCACACCCCGACTGAGCCGCCTTGCCGCAGCCGCCGCGTGCGGATGTCGAGGTCGCCGGACGGCAGCCCCGCGGCATAGGTCAGGGTCAGCGACAGCGCTTCGCCCACCGCCTCCGGCTCGGCCTCCAGCACCCGGATGCAGAGCCCGATGGCGTAGCCGCCCCAAAGCCCGCCCCCGGGGTTGCTCCACTCCTGTCCGGCCACGCTGGTCCACCGCCCGGGCGCGGCGGAGGTGAGGGGAATGGACAGGGCGTGTGTTGAGCTCATGCTTCACTCCGGTCGGACATCCGGGGCCGCCGACGAGCCGATGCGGCCCATTGGGCGGGCGTTGCGGCGCCGGCCCCGTTGAGCCGGCGCCGCGGAGGCGCCTCCTGGGTCAGCCCATCCGGTGCAGGCCGCACAGCTTGTTGCCGTCGGGATCGCGCAGATAGGCGAGATAGAGCTTGCCCATGCCGCCTTCGCGCACGCCCGGCGGGTCCTCGCAGGTCGTGCCGCCATTGGCGACGCCGGCCGCGTGCCAGGCGTCGGCCTGGGCCGGCGAGCTGCACGCGAAACCGATGGTGCCGCCATTGGGCGCGGTGGCGGGCTTGCCGTTGATCGGTTCCGACACCGAAAAGACCCCGGTCGGGGTCATGTAGAAGATCCGGTGGCCATCGACCCTGGCCGACGGAACGTCGAGCGTACCGAGCAGCGCGTCATAGAAGGTCTTGGCTTTGTCCAAGTCGTTGGTTCCGATCATGATATGCGAAAACATCCGTTTTTCCTTCCATTCCCGCGACCCAGGCAGGGGTTCCGCCCGGCCGTCGATGCGCGGCGGTGATCCCCCACGCCCCGCACATGCGGGAAGATCGGCGCGATGACAATCCCTGGGCGCGGACAACGCCACATCCTAGCCCGGCCGCCCGCGCCCCCGCGCTCTGGCCAGATAGGCCAGGCCGATGGCGATGCCGGCCCCGCCGCAGGCCATGAAGGCCATGCGGTAGGAGGTCGCCTGGGCCAAGGGGCCGAAGACAAGATAGAGGCCGGTGACGCCGATCTCGCCGGCGAAGCCTTTGACCGAACCGATGGTGGCGCGGCGGTCGGAGGGGATGGCCTGCTGCAGCCGGCCCTCGAACACCACGTCGATCATCTTCAACAGGCCGCTGTAGAGGGCGAGCAGGATCATCGCCGGCGGCGAGAAGAGGCCGGCCGCGACCGCCAGCATGGCCCCGCCCAGGGTGAACAGGCCGTAGATCCGGCGCGTCGCGAGACGCGAGACCCGGTGGGCCAGGAGGCTTGCCGCCATTTCAGTGCCGCTCTGGACCCCGACGAAGACGGCGATCAGCGGCCGCGCCAGGCCGACCTTGATCCCGAAAATGGGCCAGAACTCCTCCAACGCCCCGCCAAGCGCCAGCACGATGGCGGAAAAGAGCAGGATGCTCAGGACCACCGGCTCGCGCAGCGACAGGCCGAGGCCCAGGCGCAGGTGGGTCAGATAGTCGTGCTCGCTGGCCATTCGCGCCTTGTCCGCGCGCGGCAGGCTGACCGCCGCGGCGACCGCGAGGCCGATCGCGCCCAGGCTGGCGGCCAGCTCCAGCCGGTAGCCGTAGCGCGCCAGGCTTGCCGCGCCGAGGGCGGCCAGGACCACGCCAGCCGCCTGAACCGCGCGGGCCCGGCCATAGATGCGCGTGTAATCATGGGCGCGGTCCTGCGCCTTCAACTCGTCATAGAGCAGGGCCTCGAACGTGCCGGAGGTGAAGGCGCTCTTGATGCCCCAGAGCACCAGGCCGGTCAGAAACCCCCAGAAGTGCGGATAGAGCAGCCAGACCACGAACCCCGCCGCGCGGGCCAGCTGCGCCAACGCCAATATGTGCCGGCGCGACCAGCGATCGGCGATGACGCCGGACGGAATCTGCAGGGTGAACGCGGTCGCCGACCAGGCGATCAGGGCGACCGAGATCTGCACGGGCGTCAGGCCCGCGTCCACGAACATCACCGCGTAGAGCGGGACGATCAGGATGAAGGAATCGAAGAACTTGAAGGTATAGAGCCTGGCGAGGAAGCGGGTCATACGGCCAAGCTTCTTAGCCGGGTTCAGCGTCCGTGAAGAATCCCTAATCCGCGCCCCGGCGCCAAGCCCGGCGGTTCAAGCCCTGCGAACGCGACGGCGGCTTGGCCGCAGATCGCCGGGAGCGGCCGTTCCAACCTTCGGTCACATCGCCGCGCAGAGTTCGAAAATCCCTTCTCCCCCTTGCTTTTCAGCCTTGGACGAGGCGTGATCGCGACCACCGACGCGGAAGACCGCGCGGACCCATGGGAGGACGCCGGTTGACTGAAGACGCGCCGAAAGCCACTGCCGGGCCGCTAGGCCTGCCGACCATTCTGACCTTCGCAGCGGTCACCCTGCCGATCAGCGCGCTGGGCGTTTCCCTCGGTATCTTCCTTCCGCGTTATTTCGCCAGTCACCTAGGGGTCAGCCTGATCGCGGTCGGCAGCGCCTTCTTCGCCGTGCGCCTCATCGACGTCCCGGTCGATCCGATCCTCGGCCTTCTGATGGATCGCACCCGCACCGGCATCGGGCGCTACCGGGTCTGGCTGCTGATCGGCGCGCCGATCCTGATGTTGGCGGTCTATCAGCTGTTCATGGCTCCGATGGGCATAACGCGCGGCTATGTGATCGGCTGGCTACTGTGCCTGTACCTCGGCACCTCGATCATCGGCCTGTCTCATACCGCCTGGGCCTCAACCCTCGCCCCTGCCTATCACGATCGCTCGCGCCTGTTCGGCATCCTGGCGATGGTCGGCGTTGCCGCGGCAGTGGTGGTCCTGGGTATACCAACGCTGGCCAAGCACCTTCACCTGGGCGATCCCGACGGCGTTCAGACCATGGGCTGGCTGGTCCTCGTTCTCGCGCCTCTTGGCATCGGTCTGGTGGCCTGGCGCATCCCCGAAAAGGTCGCCGCCGACGTCCAGTCGACCCAGCGCTTCCCGCTAAGCGACTATGGGAAGCTATTGGCCAAGCCGGCCATGCTCCGGCTGATTCTGGCCCAGAGCTGTCTGACGCTCAGCCCGGGCTGGATGAGCGCCCTCTATCTCTTCTTTTTCAAGGACGTGCTTGGCTTTTCCATTGCCGTCGCGTCCGGCCTGCTCGCGATATACGCGCTTGCGGGACTGGCCGGGGCGCCGATCACTGCCTGGGTTTCATCCAAAATCGGCAAGCACCGCACCTTGATGCTGGCGACGACGGCGTATTCGATCGGGCTCACCGCCGTTACCATCATCCCCAAGAACGGCAATATCCTCACCGCCATTCCGGTCATGCTCTGGTGCGGCGGCATGGCCTCGGGCTTCAACCTGCTCATCCAGTCGATGACCGCCGACGTCGGCGACGAGGTCCGGCTGGAACAGGGCAAGCAGCGCATGAGCCTGATCTATTCGCTGACCAGCCTGGCGGCCAAGATCGCCGGCGCCTTCGCGATTGGCCTGACCTACTGGGTGCTGGCCAAGGTCGGCTACGACGCCAGGGACGGCGTCCACAACTCCGCCCACGCGATCTTCGGGCTGGAGATGGCCTATGTGGTCGGCCCGGTATTCTTCGCGATGATGGGCGGCGCCTGTTTCATTGGCTGGAAGCTGGACGCCAAGCGTCATGGCGAGATTCGCGAAGCGCTCGACGCCCGCGACGCCCACTTCAACGAGGCGCCGGTTCTCGAGGGCCTGAGTGGCATACCGGCCCTGGCCGTGGAAGCCGACTAGGGCTGCGTCAGACGCCCGATGGCCGCCAATCTCGCCGAGCGTCTCGGATACGCAGCCGATGACCGCCTGTTGATCGTCAATTGCGACGATCTGGGTTCCAGCCACGCGGCCAATCTGGCGATCGAGCGGGCCATGCGCCAGGGTTGGGCCAGCAGCGCCACCCTGATGGTTCCCTGTCCGTGGGCGTTCGCGGCGGCCGGGGCGCTGGCCGACCTCGACATCGGCGTGCACCTGACCCTGACGGCGGAATATCCCGGCTACCGCTGGCGCTCGCTCACCGGCGCCGCCTCACTGCACGACGCCGACGGTTTCATGCCGGCGACCGCCGAAGCGGTGTTCGCAAGCGCCGATCTCGCCGAGGTCCGCGCCGAGTGCCGCGCCCAGATCGACCAGGCCCTGGCCTGGGGCGTCGATGTCACCCATCTGGATTCGCACATGGGCACGGTGCAGACCGACGCGCGGTTCTACGCCGTCTATGCCGAGCTGGCCGCCGAATACCGCCTGCCGCTGCGCATGGCCGGCGCCGGGGCCGAAAAGGTGCTGGGCTTCGCGTTCCGCGGGCCCGCCGCCGAGCGTGGCCTGGTCTTTCCCGACCACCTGCTGGCGCCGCGATGGGGGTTTCCGACCCGGCAGGTGCTGGTGGACAGCCTGCAACGCCTGCGGCCTGGAGTCACCGAGGTCTTCCTGCATCCGGCCGTCGATGGGCCGGAGTTGCGCGGCTACGACAAGAAGGCCGGCGACATCCGCGCCGGCGACTACGCCAACCTGCTGGACGGCGAACTGCGCGCGCTCCTAGAAGACGCCGGCGTGCGCCTGATCAGCTTTCGGCCGCTCCGCGACCTGCAAAGAGGCCTCGTCCATGCATGAGTTGCTCAGTCTCGACCAGCGGGTGCGGCGCGCGCGCCGGCGGCTCGGCGAGATCGCCATCTGGCGCGTGCGCGAGACCATTGAGATCGGCGGCTGGAGCTTCGACGCCAAGCCGATCGCCGTCGGCCAGGCCTGGCCGGAAAAGGCTGGCGTCCACGAAATGATCAGCGGCCCGTTCGAGGTCCCGGCCGCCTGGCCGCTGGCCGAGACGCGGCTCGCCCTCGATGTCGGCGGCGAGAGCCTTTTGACCATCACCTATGACGGCGAGGCCCGGCTTCAGCTCGGCCTCGACCTCAACCATAACGAGTTTCCGCTCGACGCCCGCCGCGGCCGGCTCGAGGTCGAGGCGGTGGCGCGCAGCCCCTTCGGCCAGATGGTCGCCGACCCGCGCCTGCGCCATGCCGAGGTGCGCTGGGTGGAGACCGGGCTGATCGACTTCGTGCGCACCGCCGAACTGGCCATCGGCCTGGCCGCGGGCCTGCGTGAGCACGAGCTGTCGCCGATCCTGCTGGAGCTGGTCGAAAACGCCATGGCGCGGATCGCCATGCCGACCCGCACCGAGGACGTGGTCGGGCGCGAGAGCCTGTTCGCGCGCGGCTATGGCGGCCGCGACGTCGAGCCCCGCGTCTGGCCGATCACCGCTTTGGACGCGGAGGCCCGCGCGTCAATCGCCGAGGCCGAGACCGGGTTGCGCGCCGAGCTCAAGGCGCTGCAGGCTGAGTTCCCGCCGCACGGGGTGGTGGCCTATGTCGGCCACGCCCATATCGACACCGCCTGGCTTTGGCCGATCGAGGAGACGCGGCGAAAGGTGCGCCGCACCTTCTCCACCGCCGTCGACCTGATGAAGCGCCATCCCGACTTCCGCTTCGCCCAGTCCTTCGCCGAATATTACCGCTATCTGGAGGACGACGATCCGGCGCTGCTGGACCTGGTCAAGGCGCAGGTGAGGGCCGGCGGCTGGTCGCCCACCGGCGGTCTCTGGGTCGAGCCGGACATCAACATGCCGTCGGGCGAATCCCTCGTGCGCCAGGCCATGTACGGCCAGCTCTATTTTGAGCGCGCCTTCGGGGTGAGGCACACCAATGGCTGGCTGCCGGACACCTTCGGCTTCTCACCGGCCCTGCCGCAGATCCTCAAGGGCGCTGGCCTCACCAGCCTCTTCACCATCAAGCTCGGCTGGTCGGAGACCAATCAGTTCCCGCACACCCGCTTCTGGTGGGAGGGCATCGACGGCTCGCGCGTCCTCGTGCAGCAGTTCAATCGGCCAGAGGACACCTATAACGGCCTGGTCGACCCCGCCTCGCTGCTGCGCGCCTGGCGCAACCACACCGACCGGCGCTGGGCCTCGGAGGTGCTGCAGCCCATCGGCTATGGCGACGGCGGCGGCGGGGTGACCGCCGAGATGATTGCGGCGCAAAAGGTGCTGGCCGACTTCCCGCACCTGCCGGCGACCCGCTTCGTCTCGCCGGAGGCCTATTTCGAAAAGGCGATGGTCGAGGCCAAGGACGCGCCGCTCGCCACCTGGGTCGGCGAACTCTATCTGGAATACCATCGCGGCGTCCTGACCAGCCAGGGCCGCACCAAGCGGCTGCACCGGCAGGCCGAGCGCGGCCTGATCGCCGCCGAGGCGCTGGGCGGGATCGCGGCCCTGCTGGGCGGCGAACAGCCGGCCTCGCTGGCCGATCGCTGGCGCAGCCTGATGATCAACCAGTTCCACGACATCCTGCCAGGATCGAGCATCACCGAGGTCTATGTCCGCACCGAGCGCGAACTGGCCGAGGTGGTCGCCGCCGCCGACCAGGCGTCGGAAGCGGCCATGGCCGACATCGCCGAACGGCTGGCGAGCCCCGGCGAGGACGGCCTGCTGATCGTCAACCCCGACCTGAACCCGCGGCCGGTGCGGCTGGAGAGCGCCTCGCCGATCCCCGGCGGCCAGGCGGCGGAGGAGGGCTATGTGCTGGCCTCGCCGGCCATCGTTCCGGGCCTGGGCGCGCTCACCGGCCATATCCCGCGCGAGGCTTCGGTGACGGTCGAGGCTCGCCTGCTGGAGAACCGTTTCCTGCGCGTCGAGTTCGGCGGCGATGGGACGCTGACCCGGGTTTATGACAAGCGCGCCGAGCGCGACGTGCTGGACGGGCGCGGCAACCAGATCTGGGCCTATCGCGACCAGCCGCGCGACTACGACGCCTGGGACACCGAGGGCGACTATCAGCGCGCCGGCCAGGAGCTCACGGCCGACTCGATGGCGATCGCCGAGGCCGGCGGCCAGCGCGGCGCGCTGCGCGTCACCCGCAAGATCGGGGCCTCGAGCATCGTCCAGTCGGTGCGGCTGTGGGCCAATTCCCCGCGCATCGACTTCCACACCCGGTTCGACTGGCATGACCGGCGCATCCTGCTGAAGGCGCGCTTCCCGCTCGCCGTCCGCGCCGACCAGGCCACCTTCGAATGCGCCTTCGGCGTCCACCACCGGCCGACCCATTCCAACACCAGCTGGGACGCGGCCAGGTTCGAGGTGGCGGCGCACCGCTTCGTCGACCTGTCGGAGCCCGGCTACGGCGCGGCCCTGCTCAACGACGGCCGCTACGGCTGCCACGCGCGCGGCAACGAGCTGGGCCTCAGCCTGCTGAAATCGCCGATCCTGCCGGACCGGCTGGCCGACGAGGGCGCGCAGACCCTGACCTATTCGCTGCTGCCGCACGCCGGCGACTGGATCGCCGGCGGCGTTCTCGCGGAGGCGGAAGACCTGAACCGGCCGCTGTTTCACGCCCCCATCCGCGCCCGCGACGCCGAGCACCGATTCCTGAAGGTGAACGGCGAAAAGCTCGCGCTCGGCGCGCTGAAACCCGCCGAGGACGGCGACGGCCTGATCCTGCGCGTTTACGAGTCCGCCGGCGGCCGCGGCCCCATCGCCATCGACCCGCCCAAGGGCTGGGCGGTCGCCGGCCAGGTCAGCCTGCTGGAAGACGCCATCGACGCCCCTTCCCCCCAGATCCGCCCCTTCGAAATCCGCAGCTGGCGGCTTAGGCGCGGAAGGTAGACGCGTCCCTTCTCCCCTCGCGGGAGAAGGTGGCCGGTCGAAGGACCGGTCGGATGAGGGGCCGCGCTGAGCCTTCCACGACCGCGTTGGAGCCGTCTTACCCATCGCTGGCGCGGCCCCTTGTCTGTTGGTGTCCGTGCTAGGTCTGGGCTGTCTTCCGGGACGTCCGCCTGGCGCACCAACACCAGGCGGACTGTCGGCGGAGGGGCCGATGACCCCTGAGCCTTTTGGACTGAGGGTGAGCAGGGCCGCCGCCG
>DASYAQ010000396.1:0-3325 GCA_036501225.1 Caulobacteraceae bacterium
CTCCAGCCTGCACACCGTCTGGCACATGGCCGCGCCCTGCCCGCCCTGGCTGAAGGAGGCCTGGATCGACTGGATCGGGCCGGACGCGATCATGGAGCTCTATGCCGGCACCGAGGCGCAGTCGGCGACCATCATCACCGGGACCGAGTGGCTGGCGCACCGAGGCAGCGTCGGCCAGGTGCGGGCCGGCGAGATGGCGACATTCAACGAGGCTGGCGAGCGCCTGCCGCTGGGCGAGATCGGCGAGATCTATCTGCGTCGGCCGGAGGGGTCGCCGCCGTCCTACCAGTATCGCGGCGCCACGGCCCGCACCCTGCCGGGCGGTTGGGAGAGCCTGGGCGACATCGGATACTTCGATGCGGACGGCTATCTGTACCTGGCCGACCGGCGCACGGACATGGTGCTGGTCGGCGGCGGCAACGTCTATCCGGCCGAGATCGAGGCGGCGCTGGACGAGCACCCGCGGGTGCAGTCCTCGGCCGTGGTCGGCCTGCCGGACGAGGACATGGGGAATGCGCTGCACGCCATCGTGCAGCCGAAGGGCGATCTGACTGAGGCCGAGCTGCGCGAGCACCTGCGCGGACGCCTGGCGCCATACAAGCAGCCGCGAACCTATGAGTTCGTCGAAGGCAATATCCGCGATGACGCCGGCAAGGTGCGCCGCACAGCGCTGCGCGACGAGCGGATCGCGCGGATGAAGGCGGCCGAGCCCGACCCGGCGTGAGCCTGGGGCCTATTTGCCGGCGCCGGCGTCGACGCCGGGGTCGATCGCTGCGAGCGCCGTCGCCACACCGTCCGGCGTAGCGATCAACTCCCGCGGCGCCAGCAAGATCGCCGGCAGGATGAGGCTGTTGGTTATGGTCATGGCGATGACGCAGACGGTGAAGTTGTGGAGTGCTCGTAGAGGGTGGCGCCGAGCAGGTTGCCAAGTTGCCCGTCGATTGCCAGCGCGCCGGCGGCTGCCATCAGCATCGAGCCTTGCAGGCCCTTGGGGCACGAGCGGATGATCAGGTCGAAGAAGGCCGCGCCGCCCATGCCGCCGAGCGCGCCCATCGGCGCGGCGACCGCCCGCGCGCCGGTCTTCTGATGCAGGATCAGGATCGGCAGCATCATCGGCATCGCCAGGATGGTCTCCGGACCAGTGGGGTGCGCTGCGCGAAGCGTCGGCAGAGACAAGGGGGCGGGCGGCCGGCATCGCTTCGCCCCCTCGCCTGCCTCGACGCCTCAGTACTGACCGCTGACGCCGATCAGGTGGTGGTGCAGCGCGATCCACAGCAGCATGGCGAAGGCGGCGACCAGGAGGCCGCCGAAGAGCTTGGCGAACCAGCTCGTCGGGGTCCGGAACACGAGGACGACGTTCCAGAGCGCCACGGCGAAGCCACCGACGAAGGCCAGGAAGGCGATCGCCTGGGCCAGGTGGAGCAGCGGGTCGACGGGGGCGCCGCCGGTGCTGGAGACCAGGTCGAGCACCGTGAACCAGAGCCCGACCGCCACGATGCCGAGGCCGGCGCAGAGCCGCACGAGGCGGTAGGCGATGGCCCGTGAGCCGGTCAGCGCGAAGGCCTGGTGGTAGCGCCAGCGCACGATGGCCACGACCGGCCAGAGGATGGCGGTCAGGGCCAGCAGGGCCAGGGCCGCCAGCGTGAGCGGCAGTTCGAGGCCGGCGCCGGCCAGGCCGCCGGGGCGGACATAGACGAAGATCGGCGCGGCGGTGTCCGAGCTCCAGCGCACCACCCGGCCGTCCTGGACGATGCCCTCGATGCGGTCGTGGCCATTGCGCTCTTGCCACAGGAACGGCTTGACCTCGTCGAAGATCTCCCGCTCGCCGAGCGGGGCGGCGGCGATCGAGCCGTCGGGGTTGGCGGCGACCACGGTCGGGCCGATCAGCCCGATCAGCGAGACGAAGGTGGAATCCGAGCGGCGGGTGCTGGTGTACTGGCCGGCGATCATCGCCGCGTGCGCCTTGGCCGTGGCCGCATCGACATGTTGCCGAGGCGCCGGCGGCGCGGGGAAGTAGCGGTCGGCGAAACCCTCGAACAGGGCCTGGCGCAGCATCTCGCCCATGCCCGCCTTGCCCTTGGCGTTGACCGAGACGTAGAGGCCGACATTGTCGTCGATGAACAGGGCAAGGTCGGTGTGGAAGAAGTTGGTGTCGCCGCCGTGGGCGATCACCTGGTGGCCGTTGATGTTCTGCTGGTAGAAACCCAGCGCGTTGCCGTTCAGGTCGGGGAACGACCTGGTGATGGTGGTGTGCATCTCCGTGGCGGTCTCGGGCTTCAGGATCTGGCCCGCGCCGTAGCGGCCGAGTTGCAGCTGGGCGATCATGAAGTGGGACATGTCGTCCCCGGTCGCCGACAGCGCGCCGGCCGGCGGCATGTCGATGATCTCGAAGCCCGGCCCGGGCTTGTCCCAGGTCTCGTAGCCCTTGGACATGTCCGGGGCGAGCGCGGCCGGCAACGGCTGGGCGAAGGTGGCGTGCTGCATGTTCAACGGCGCGAAGATGTGCCGCGCAATGTAGTCGTCGAACGGCTCGCCGGAGACGCGCTGGACGATGTAGCCGGCCAGGGCCGCGCCGTAGTTGGAATAGCCGGGTCCCGCATCGGGCGCGAAGATGCGCGGCGGCACATAACGCTTCAGCACCGTATCCAGCGGCGGGGGCGACTTGCCGTAGGTCAGCAGGTCCCTGGCGGTTTCGGAGAAGCCGGCCCTGTGCGTCATCAGCTGGCGCATGGTGACGGGGATGCCGTGATAGGCCGGGATCTTGAAGTCGAGGTAGGTGTTGACGTCGGTATCGAGGTTGATCTTGCCCTGTTCGACCAGCTGCATCACCGCCGTCCAGGTGAACAGCTTCGAGGTCGAGCCGGGACGGAACAGGGTCGTCTTCGGATCGACCGGGATGCGCTTGTCATAGTCGGCGAAGCCATAGCCCTTCTCGAACAGCACTTGGCCGTCCTTGACCACCACCACCACGGCGCCGGGGACCTGGGCGGTGTTGAGGGCGTTCGGCATGAAGCCGTCGAGCCAGGCCCCGACATCGTCGGCGGTCATGGCATGGCCGGGCGTACCGACCGGAGCCGGCCCGGCGGTGAGTTGGGCGGTTGGCGGTGGCGGGGCGAGCGGCTGGCCGGCGCTGGGCGTCGCCAGCAGGGCCATCCCGGCAAGCGCGGCGGCGGCGAGCTTCAGAAGCGTCTTGATCGATCGCGGTTGCCGAAACATTTTCCCGTTCCTTGTTGGGGGCGAGGCCGGGCCTAAGGCCCGCCCCAGAGATCGTCGGGGCACCAGAGGTCCCCGTTGGCATAGACGGCCGGGACCTCGCGGTCGCCGC
>DASYAQ010000397.1:0-16092 GCA_036501225.1 Caulobacteraceae bacterium
AGCGCCGGCGCGATGACGCCGGCCGCCGGGCCGGTCATCTGCCCGACGGCGTTGGCGCGGTCGCGGTGACTGTCGGGGACCAGCATGGCGACGGAGGCCTGGAACGCCGGCCGCTCCAAGACGGCGAACACCGAGGCGCAAAGCGTCAGCACATAGAGATGCCAGAGCTGGAACGCGCCGGAGGCGAAGCTCGCCAGCAGAAGGCCGCTGCAGACGGTGAAGCCGATATTGCCGATCAGCATCATGCCGCGCCGGTCGAACCGGTCGGCCAGAGCGCCGGCGAACCCGCCGAATACGATCGCCGGGACCACCGAGAAGAAGGCGACGAGCGCCAGCGGCGTGGCGTGCCCGGTGGCGCGGAACACCGCGATGCTGACCGCGTATTCGCTGATCTGGCTGCCGATCAGCGACACCGTCTGGGTGACGAGGAGGGCGTAGTAGATGGCGAGCCGCGTCGACGCCGCCGGGCTCTGGGCGGGCGCCGGGGGCGTATTGGCGACGGAGGCTTCGGCGTCGTTCATCGATGCGGCGCCCGGGTTGGCTGGCCAGCCAACCCTAGGGCGTGGGCGGGTTGCGACCTAGTTACGTCCGGTTAAGGTAGGTGGCGGGAATTGGGGACACGTACGCGTCCCCCCGGCTCTGGGAAGCACCCGGCGAGATCACCGACGCGCACATGTCCCCAATTTCGCTGGGGGACAACGACGTGCGAAGGGGTCCCGGGCGCCGCCGCCCGGGACCCCACGTCTCTATGCTTGCTTCAGGGCGTCGATCTTGCGGCTACGCCCTGCTCGGTCAGCGCTCGTCGGGCGAATAGTAACCCCGTGACGCCGGGTAGTAATCCCGTCGCGGCGGATAGTAATACCGTGGCGGCCGCGTCGAGGCCGCGCCGAACACGGCGCCGCCACCGCCGCCCACCGCCGCGCCGACCGCGGCGCCCGGGGCGCAACCGATCGGAATGGTCACGAGGCACCCGACGAGGGCGCCCACGCCCGCACCGCCCACGCCGCCCCGCACGGCGTTTGCACCGACCCGATCGCCGTAGTCCCGATAATGGCTGTCCTGAGCGAAAGCCGCGCCCGTCATTAGGGCGAACGCCGCAATACCCGTGATTAAACTCCGGATCATGCTAGCTCTCCTTGATCTGTGGCGCGGGCTTGGCGTGCCCGCAACTACTATAAAACGCAGCGTCCAAAGCACCGTTCCGGCCATCGAACATTAAACGCGCCCACGGTTGTTCTTACGGCAGCGTCTCGCAATCACCACAAGGTCTCGCTTCGCAGCCTCTCGCCTCCCTGACTTCTCGAATCTGCCGCAGGCGCCAAAGTGCGGGCACGTACGACCTGTCGGGCGATCTCGCGGCTGGCCCGAGCCGCGATCTCCGGCCCGCGTGGTCGGAGACTCCGTAGAAGCGGAGTCTCGGATTGTCCGCTCTGGGTCCGGACGGCGCAGCTCACCTGAATTGGTGATCATAGACCGCCTGAATGTGGTCGCGCCGCGCGGCCAGTCGGGTCGCCTCCGCCAGCAGGCCCATTTGCTCGGCCGCGGCGATCGCCTGCGAAAAATAGTGGCAGGCGTCCTCGTAGTGCGGCTTGACCGCATAGCGATCGCGGGCGTCGTACATCGCCTCATATGCAGCCTCGCCGAGCTGTTCGTAGCGCGCAATGTCGGTCATGGCTGGGCGGTCATTCCGGCGTTGTGTGGACGGCGATATCGGGGACTTTTCCGAGCGTCACAAGATGGCTTTCTAGCTTGCCTGTGGTTCCGCGGGGCTACTAGGGTCCATCGGCATGGCCGTGGCCTGGGAGAGACGCGCATGAGCACCGAGACCGCATCCGAGGCCCTGGATCTCGACTGGCGGATGCCGCCGCCCGGCGACGTCGGCGTGCTTGGCCGGCGCATCGCCTACTATGAGAAGGGCGAGGGGCCGCCGCTGGTGCTGGCGCACGGCTTCTCGGGATCGGCCTATTTCGAGTGGGGCCGCGTCTTCGACCTGCTGGCCGAGCGCTACCGCGTCGTCGCCCCGCAGCTGGTCGGGTTCCTGCCGTCCGAGCAGCCGGACATGGTCTATTCGACAGACGCGCAACTGGCGCACCTCTCTGGATTTCTCGAGGCGCTGGACCTCGCGGGCTGCACGCTGGCCGGCGAGTCCTACGGCGGCTGGCTGGTCGCGGCCTACGCCGCCCGCGCCGCCGAGCCGGGCTCGACGCTGGCGCGCGTCGCCCGCTATGCGATCGTCTGCGGCGCGGTCGGCGTGGTCCGAACGGGACAGGCGCCGCCGGCCCCACGCGCGCCGCCCGAGACGCCGCTGTGGCGCGCGATCGTCCAGCGTCTGCCCGAGCTCAACCCACATGACGCCGCCAACAACCCGACCCGCGAGCGGATCTTCGCGGCCAGCGACCTGGGCCGCGGCTGGCCGGACACCGCGGCGCTGGCGCGGATCGCCGCCCCGACGCTGCTACTCTGGGGCGAGGCGGACGAGCTCGTGCCGGTGCGCTACGGCCGCGCCGCCGCGGACGCGATCCCGGGCTCGCAGCTGGTGGTGCTGCCCGGCATAGGCCACATCCCGTCGATCGAGGCGCCCAGCGACTTCGTGCGCATCCTCACCGACTTCGCCGCCGATCGAGCCGTGACGTAGGCGGCTTCGGACGCGTCTTTCGGCCCGTCATTGGTCCTGGACACTCATTCTGGTCTTGGCCAAGACGAATAACTGGCTGGCCGAGCCACACAGCGCCGATGGGACGTTGATCGGAAACATCGGAAATATCGATCACCCTGTTCCAGCCATCTGGATCGCTCATCAGCGCATCGTCTTATCGGGGCCCGTTGATGGCGTACGAGGGTGGTGGACCAACAGACTTTTTCATCGGAAGGACAGGCTGCTATTGCAGGTCGTTCAGATCGCAGTTTCAGAGGGCGAGAATGATCTGGCGCGTTCAGTATCCGACGCGGCCGCTCTCAACGGATGCGCCAGCGTTCGCCAATGATGGGTTGAAAGGTCCGCTTGGGGCCGTGAGCCGCCATTGCCGCCGCGCCGGAACCGGACGTCGGCTCATCGCAGGCGGACGTTCCGAAGCAGTCGGAGAACTTGGGCCGGCAGCGGTTAAGGGCTACCTCTGACGAATGGACATTGTTGATTTTGATCGCCTGGATGACGCGCAGCGAGAGGAAGCGTCTCGCATCCTGCGCCAAGCCATCTCGGGCCCGTCCTACAAGGGGCCGGGAGAGGCGGAAACAGAAACGGCATCCTTCCTGGCTGGCGCTGAACGCTTCGCTTTAGCGGCCGTAGACGGCGCAACGATACTGGGCTGGATCGGCGCGATCCGCGGTTACTCGCACGCTTTGGAACTCCATCCGTTGGTTGTGGACCCGCCGTGGCAGCGCAAAGGAATTGGCCGAGCGCTCGTCGCCGCGTTGGAGGATCAGGCGGCCGCCGAGGGATACCTGGTCGTGCATCTCGGGACCGACGACGAGGTTGGCGGCACCAGCCTGTTCAATGTCGACCTCTTCCCGAACGCGCTGGCCAAGCTTGTGCGCATCCAACCGTCGCCAATCGGCCATCCTTTTTTCTTCTACCGAAGCATTGGGTATGAGCCGGTAGGATTGCTGCCGGACGCCAACGGCTTCGGTAAGCCAGACATTTACATGGCGAAGCGCGTCGCGAAGCGGGCGACCGTTTAGGGTCGAACGTTGCTTTGGCGGCCCCCGCATCGCGGACCTTGGCGGTCACGGCGTCCATCTCTCCGATCAGTGGCGGCATCCGCAGCGCGTTCACCGTCGCGCGGTAGGCCTAGGGCATCGGCTCGCACGCGGCCGCGCCGTGGGAATTGACCTTCACTTTTCCCGAGGCGTCCAGGGTGATGTCGAGCGCGTAGGTGACGATGCTGGGATCGTCGGCCGGGGCCGGGCGCGGCTGGTCCTTGGCGTAGGCGGCGGCGCAGGCCTTGGCCGCCGGCGGCGACTTGGCCATCTCCGGCGGGATCGCGCCCTGTCGCACCAGGCTGACCCAGCAGCTCGCGGCGTTCTTGACCAGCGAACACGAGGCGTTGAAGCCGCGCCGATAGACCAGGTGCAAGGCGCCGTCCTTCAGGCCGACGGCGGTGAAGCCGTTGTCGGTCTTGGCGTCGGTGAAGATCCGCCGGCCGTCGCTGGCGGCGAGCACCTGGAACGACACCGCGCCGTTGGGGTCGGTATCGCCGAACACCAGGAAGCCGCCCTTGCGGCCGAGCAGGGACTGGCCCTCGGTTTTCAGCGGCGCGCTTCCGGGCGGCGGGGTGCGGCCGCAGACCGGTCGCTTGGCCCCGGCCGCGATGCGGACCAGGCTGGCCGCGCCGGGGTCCGGCGTGTCGGTGCCGGTCTCGCGGATCATCAGATCGGCATAGGTGGTGCAGGTGATCTCGCCGATCGGATCGTCGGCCGACTTCGCCTTCACCGTCTGGACCCGCGCCGGATGCTCGAACAGGGCCGCCTCGCGGCCGCCGGCGTCCCGCGCCTGACCGGCCGTCGCAAGGCCCATGGCGACCAGGACCGCGGGCGCGAGCCATGGAAATCGGCGGCGGCGGGGCAGGGGGGTGTCAAAGCTCATGGCGGCGTCTCCGATCGCTCGCGGCGATTGAGCAAGTTCGCCGGCGCCCTGTCCACCCGGAAAGTCGGACCGCGGGTCCGGCTAAAGCGGCGACAGCGCCGTCCAGAGCGCGCGCGCCTGCCGATGTGCGGGATCGACGTCGTGGCGAAGGTCGTGCCGGCCGCTGAAGGTGAGGCCGATCTGGTCGCCGCGCCGCCAGGCGATCGCCGCGTCGAACAGCAGGCCCTCCTTGACCACCAGCAGGCCCACCGCGCCCGGCAGGTTGATCGCGCCGCCGATGCGCACGCGGGCGCCCTTGGACGAAAGGTTGCGGACCACGCAGTCGTGGCTTTCGCGGCCGTCGCCGATGATGATCTTGCCGGTGAGCAGCGACCGCGCCCGCGGCCCGCCACGCCGGACCGCGCCGGTGCGGCGGTCGTCGCCGGCAAAGGCGGGGTCCGCTTGTGGGGCGATATCGAGCGTCCGGCGACCCAGCGGCTTTTCCCCGATTTTACCGGTCATTGCGCTGCATCCTGCCTGGAAGCGTACGGGCCAAGGGCTCGGTCGGCCCTTCGATTGGCCCCCCGACGGGAAGCCGGGCGCAGGATAACCAGCCGGGCTTAACCGTTGGTTGTTCCGCGACTTGCCTTTGTGGCTGCGCCGCCGCGGTCACCCCCGTCCAGGCGCCGTTCCGATCGTGCGCTTGCAGGGATCGTTGCGCGGACCTCCGCGTTAACGGTCACACGCCGCGGCGGCGGCGCGCCTGGCGGGCGCGATCGTCATGTCATGCGAACCGCCGACCTGGTCACGCAGGAGCAAGCGCAGATGGAAACCAAGACTTTTGGCGTCCTGGGGGCGATCTCGTCCCTGGTGGCCCTTCCCGGCATGGCGGTTGGCGCCGGCGCGTCGTTCCAGCCGGGCGTTCCGGCGGCTCATTCCTACGCCGAGTTGCTGGAACCGATCCCCAACGCTGTCGAGCGCCTCAAGATCGCCGATGCGCAGGACGCCGCGGCGCAACCGCGCCTCGTCAAGGCGCGCATAATCATACGACGATATTACCGACCGTATTATCGCCATCGCCGCCACTATAGATACGGCTATTTCCCGCGGTTTGTTCCGTACTATTATCCCTATTACCATCACCATCACCACCACCATCATCATCACCACCATCACAGCAACTACTAGGATGGCGGACGAAGGCGGCGCCGCTCAGGCGAGCAGCCCTTTTTCCGAGGCGGGAGACCAGGACTCAAGCCGTGCCGTGGCCTGAGCCAGGCTCAGATTGACTCTCACTCTCGCTGGAGTGAGCCATGCCGTGGGTCATGGCGAAAACACCGACCGCAAAGATCGCGACTCCCACGATCAATGCGGTCAGGAATCCCGCCGACGTCGCAAACCAGAGGGTCAGAAACGCCGCGAGGGCCGCGAAGTGGATGGCGAACCATTTCACGCCGAGCATGAAGCGATGGTAGTACGCCGCGTGCACCGCAAACTCCGCATCGCTGGTTTGAGCCGCCATTGGAACCTCCTGAACTCGATGGTCGCACCCGGATTAACGGCCTGAGGGGGCCTCGGGTTTCGAGACCACGCTATATCATGCAATGATACAGTGGCGGCGGCCACCCAGACCCTGCGCGACGACGTGACCACGAAGGGCGGCTTCGATCTGCCGAGGGTACGTAAGATCTGGCGCCTGCCCAACGGGTCGGTCGAGATCATCGATCCGACCACGCCGCCAATTCAACTCTCTGTTCAATTATCCGGGCGTTGAGGGGATCTGTCGGCGCCAGGACTGTTGTCGGCCCCGATCCTGCGCAGCTGGCGCAACGACCTGGCCAGCTGCGGCTCCTGACGCTGGATCTCCTCCAGGTGTTGCGCGGCGAGCGCGTCGATCAGAGCCGCGCCGTCCGGCGAGAGCTTCAAATGGACGCTGCGGCGGTCGGTGCTCGACGGCGTTCGCTCCACGAGGCCGGCCTTGGCCAGGCGGTTGACCTGCTGCACGGCGGCGTGGTGGGTCAGCAAAAGCTGTTCGGACAGGTCCTTCATCGTCATGGACGCAGACGGCCAGGTCCTGACCGCGAGCATCGCCTGATACTGCTGCTGGGTGACACCGGCCCTTCGGCTGATCGCCTCGCTGGCGGCGAGGAATCGGCGCAGGGCCTGTCGAAATCCAGCAAGGCCCTGGTAATGTTCCGAATCGAGCGTCATAGCGCCTCTGCGCCTCCAATCAGCCGTTGGCCAAGTATATCATGATGTGATTACAGTGCCTTATCTGCGGGGATCGTGGTTCAGGCCCGCGAAACAAAGGGAGAGTGTCCAATGTATGTCAAAGCATTCGTGATGGCGGCAGCGCTGGTCGTCCTCACCGCGGGCGCGGCCAACGCGGCGTTGTTCAACGTCGACGCCACACTGAAGGGCGCCGATGAGGTTCCGCCGAACACGACCGCCGGCAGCGGAACGGTTACGGCCACGCTCGACACCACGGCCAAGTCGTTCAGCTACGCGGTGCGCTATTCGGGCCTGACCGGTCCGGCCAGCGCGGCGCACTTCCACGGACCGGCGGCCCCCGGCGTCAACGCGCCGCCGGTCATCACCATGACCAGCCTGACCAGCCCGATCCAGGGCACCACCACCTTGACTGACGCCCAGATCGCCGACCTGCAAGCGGGCAAGTGGTATTTCAATGTTCACACCGCCGCCCATCCCGGCGGCGAAATTCGCGGCCAGCTCAAGGTCACGCCCAAATAAGGCGGTTGGCGCTCATCGCACCTGGGGGCGGCTCCAGGGGAGGGATCGGCCGTTGAGCTATTCGGACGCGATGTCGGATGTCGATGTCCGGTTCGTCGGCCGGGCCTCGCCGACGGCGCCGCGCATCCTGGCGGGCGGTCATCCCTGCCAGGGACTGTATTGGACGCCGAAGGGCCGGCGAGCGCGCACGGCGCTGATCGCCACCCACTACAATGTCGACTTCGCCGAGCATTACAGCGCCGCCTATTTCGCGGCGCGCGGGTTTGGCTTCCTGGGCTGGAACACCCGGTTCCGCGGCGCGGAGGACCAGTTCATCCTCGAGCACGCCCTGATCGACATCGGCGTCGGCGTCCGCTGGCTGCGCGAGGCGGCCGGGGTCGAGCGGGTGGTGATCCTGGGCAATTCCGGCGGCGGTTCGTTGATGGGCGCCTATCAGGCCGAGGCGACGGCGCCGACCCTTGCCGGCAACCTGCGCGGCGCCGGCGCCGAGGCCTTGGCCAGCCTGCCTGGCGCCGACCTCTACGTCTCGCTGAACGCGCACAAGGGCCGCCCCGAGGTGCTCACCGACTGGATGGACCCCTCGGTGGTCGACGAGTTCGACCCGACCCGCACCGACCCGGCGCTCGACCCGTTCAATCCCGATAATGGACCGCCGTATCCGGCCCCCTTCATCGCCCGCTATCGGGCCGCCCAGCGCGCCCGCAACCAGGCCATCACCGGCTGGGCCAAGGCCGAGCTGGAGCGCGTCGAGGCCGCCGGCGTTCCCGACATCCTTTTTCCGCTCTACCGCACCTGGGCCGACCTGCGCTTCATGGACCCGACGATCGATCCGTCGGATCGGCCGTGCCCGGGCTGCTATCGCGGCTTCCCGCCCGACGTCAACCGGCTGCCCGGCATCGGAAGGGTCAACAGCCTGAAGACCTGGCTCTCGATGTGGAGCCTGGAGACCTCGAACTGCCAGGGCGGCGCCCAGCTGGCCAGGATCGACCTGCCGGCCCTGGTGGTGCAGAGCACCGGCGACATGGGGGTCTTCCCGAGCGACGCGCGCGGCATCCACTCGGCAATCGCCTCCCTCGACAAGACCCTGGAGCTGATCCCCGGCGCCCACTATTTCGAGGATTCCGAGCCCAGCCGAACCGCCATGATCGACCTGGTCTCGGCCTGGATCGCCGCGCGGGGCTAGGGGCGTCGGGGGCGCGCGCCTTTATTACACAAGCACGTCAGGGTGGGCGGCCACGTCCGCGGGTCGCCGACGCTCAGGTCGTGTCGCCGGTTAGCCGTCCAGGCGGGCGTCGTAGGCGCCGCGAGCCTCGACAACCTCGCCGATATGGTCCGCCGACCAGACCCTCAACGCGTCCATGGTGATCGCCAGGGTCTTGCCGAGGCCGGTGATCGAATACTCGACGGTGATCGGCACGGTGGGCGTCACCCTCCGCGAAATCAGCCCGTCGCGCTCCAGCCCCTTCACCGTCTGCGACAGCATCTTCTGCGAGACGCCGCCGACCGCCCGCCGCAGCTCATTGAACCGCAGAGGTTGCTTCCAAAGCGCCGCCATCACCAGCACCGCCCATTTGTTGGCGATCCGGTCCAGCACCAGCAGCATCGGACAGTCGGCTTCAGGATGATCGGGCTTCATGGACGGTTTCCGGACGGTGACCAGGTCTCGGTCAGGTGCTCTCTTACACCCAGGTTCGATTCCATAGTAGGTCTCTGTTCGAAACCGCCTCGTCTCCGAGGTCCGCCAGGAGATTTCCATGCCGCCTGCCGACGACGACCCGCGCGCCGCGACCCTTCAGCTCGTGCGCGCCTACCAGAACCTGCTCGGCCAGAAGCGCTGGGACGAATGGATCGAGCTTTGGGCCGAAGACGGCGTGCTGGACTTCCCGTTCGCGCCGGCGGGGCGGCAGCGGACCTATCGCGGCAAGGCCGAGATCCTGGCCTATATGAGCGCGACGCCGGGCCGGGTCGCCGTCGACGCCGTCGACCAGGTGAGACTCTTCCCGATGCAGGACCCCGAGATCGCGGTGGTCGAGCTGACCATCAAGGGCCACGTTCCGACGAGCGGCGCGCCCTACGACCAGGCCTATGTGCTGTTCTTCGAGACCAAGGGCGGAAAGCTCTGGCGCTATCGCGAATATTGGAACCCGCTGGTCTCGATCGACGCCATGGGCGGACGCGAAGCCTGGGCGGCCGGATTCGGCTCGCCGGCGCCAACGCCAGACGCCGCAGACGCCGCAGACGCCGAATGAGGGTGCTGATCACCGGCGGAACCGGCAAGACCGGGCGCCGCCTGGCCGAACGGCTGCGCGCCCAGGGCAAGGATGTCCGGATCGCCACCCGCAACCCGTCATCGGCGCACGACCGGCGCTTCGACTGGGGCGACCGGGCGACATGGGCGCCGGCGCTCGACGGGGTGACGGCGATCTATCTGGTCGCGCCGCCGGGTGACGCCTCCCCGGTGATCGACTTCGCCCGGCAGGCCAACCGGGACGGCGGGCGGCGCTTCGTGTTGCTCAGCGCATCGCTGCTGCCGGCCGGCGGCCCGGGCGCGGGACAGGTGCACCAGTGGCTCATCGACAACGCCGCCGAGTGGGCCGTGCTCCGTCCAAGCTGGTTCATGGAGAACTTCAGCGAGGGGCCGCATCGCGCCACGATCCAGAGCGAGGATCGGATCTATTCGGCCGCCGCCGACGGGCGCGTCGCTTTCATCGGCGCCGAGGACATCGCGGCCGTCGCCCGCGCCGCCCTGACGGCGCCGAAGTCGATCAACGCCGATCTTGTCCTCACCGGCCCCGCGGCGATCTCTTACGACCAGGCGGCGGCGATCCTGAGCCGGGCCACAGGGCGTGAAATCAGCCATGTGCGGATCAGCGCCGAAGACCTGGCGGCCCGGCATCGCGACCGGGGTACGCCCCCGGCCCTGGCCGCGATCCTGGCCGGCATGGATGGTCTGATCGCCAACGGCGCGGAAGATCGCACGACCGGAGATGTCGAAGCCGTGAGCGGATCGAAACCGGTTGCCTTCGAAGCCTTCTGTCGGGAAAACACCGATGCCTGGACGCGGGTTTCCGCTGAACCTTGACAACCGGCCAGGGCGACTCGCTGGCGCGCATTTCGGACTCAATCGCGTCCAAATTTGGATCGATTGCGATTCTCCACTCTCCATTGTTCCGCAGGGTGATTCGCGGATGAGTGGGCGTGGAGGCGTGCGCGTGACGACATTGCCGAGACATTTCAAATCAGCCCAGTTGGCCTGGTCGCCGTCGAGCGCGGCGCGCGAACTCGACCAGGTCATGAGCCGCCTGCCAACCGCGCTGCTCGAGACCCTGCTCAAGCTGAACAAGGAGCCGCGCCCAGGGCGCTAGCCCCCTTGCGATCAATCCTTGAAGGCGAGGCGCCGGAACAGTGACCGGGACACCGGAGTTGGTTGGCCGGCGGCCAGATCAAGGCCAGGCGTCGATTTCGGCGCGCGCCTCTGGCGATCACAGGAGAACCGCGATGGCTCAACCCGACCCAAACAGCGCCGCGCCGGAAGCCGGCGGACCGCCCGTCGGGGCGCCCGACATCGGGCTTCTGTTCATCGCGCTCGCCGAGTTGCGGCCCGAATTTTCGGTCAGGGACCTGCTTGGCGAGCGGGTCAGAAACGACGCCGGCGAGGATATCGGCGCCCTCGACGACCTGTTGGTCGAGGATGACCAAGTCGCCTTTGCCGTCCTGTCGGTGGGCGGCTTCCTCGGGCTGGGCGCCCACAGGGTGGTGGCGCCCTTCGAGGCTCTGCTGTTGAACGATGGCGACATCGTTCTGCCCGGCGCCTCCAGGGAGGTGCTTGCCAGGATGGCCGCCTATGATCGCGAGCAGGTGCGCATGGAGCGTCGGGCGGCGCGCCGCCGGCGCCATGACGAGGCCGAGGTCGTCCAGACCGCCGGCGGCGAACCCATCCCCCGATCCGTCACTGAAATCACCGACGGCGAAGTCTAGCCGCCAGAGCGCGGAAGGGTCCGGCGTGATCTGAAGCCTACGCCGTCCGCGGACCCGAGGCAGATCGGGGCTTGGGCCCGGTGTCCGCTGCCTCTAAACCCACGGGTCAAGCAACTTTCGCGATCCAGGAGCCGGTCCCGATGCTCGATCCCTACCTGTGGCTGGAAGACTTCACCTCGGTCGAAGCCCTGGACTGGGTTCGCGCGCACAACGCGGCCAGCGCCGTCATCCTCGAGGCCGACCCGCGCTATCGCGTGCTGTTCCAGGAAACGCTCGACATCGCCGGCGCCAAGGATCGCATCCCGGCGCCCAGCTTCCTGCACGGCGAGATCTACAACTTCTGGCAGGACGAAGAGCATCTGCGCGGCCTGTGGCGCAAGACCAGCCTGGCCAACTACCGCGGCGCAGACCCCGCCTGGACCACCGTGCTGGATATCGACGCCCTGGGCCGCGACGAGGGCGTGAGCTGGGTGTTCCACGGCGCCAACGTCCTGATGCCCGAGGCGCGCCGCTGTCTGGTCCTGCTGTCGGACGGCGGCGAGGACGCCGACGAGGCGCGCGAGTTCGACCTGGATGCCGGCGTTTTCGTCGAGGCCGGGTTCATGATCCCGCGCGGCAAGCAGCGCATCGCCTGGGAGGACGAGGACCACCTGCTGATCAGCCGCGAATGGGCGCCGGGCGAGCTGACGTCTTCCGGCTATCCCTTCATCGTCAAGCGGCTGGCGCGCGGCCAGTCGCTGGATGAGGCGCACGAAGTGTTCCGGGGCGCGGCGTCGGACGGCGGCTACGGCGTCAGTCCCGCGGTGCTGCGTGACGACCAGGGCGATCGCCTCACCGCGTTCCACCGACCGTTGGACACCTACCGGCACGAGACCCACGTGCTGACGCCGCTCGGCGTCGAACGGCTGGGCATTTCGGATCGGACCCACGTCAACGGCCTGTTCGACGGGCGCATCCTGCTGTCGCCCGACGAAGACTGGACGGTCGACGACCAGACCTTCGGCGCGGGTTCGCTGCTGCAGGCCGATCTGGCCGCTGTCCTCGCCGATCCGGCGCACCTCAGCCCGTCGCTGATCTGGACGCCCGGGCCGCGCGAGTCGCTGGCGGGCGTGGCGGGCACGCTGGACAAGCTGCTGGTCGGCGCGCTCGACAACGTGCGCACCCGCGTCTGGGTGTTCACGCCGGCGGCGCAGGGCGGCTGGACGCGCAAGCTCCTGAGCCTGCCGGACAATCTGACCGGCGCGGTCGGCTCGATCGAGTGGGGGAGCAACCGCGCCTTCGTTAGCTACAGCGGCTTCCTGACGCCCGCCAGCCTGGCCCTGGCCGACGTGGCGACCGGCGAGATCGAGCCGGTCAAGACCGCGCCCAGCCAGTTCGACGCCGCCGGCCATGTGGTGGAGCAGTTCGAGGCCATCTCCAGCGACGGGACCGCCATTCCCTATTTTCTGGTGCGGCCCCACGCCGTTCCCTACGACGGCTCGACGCCGACCCTGCTCTACGCCTACGGCGGCTTCCAGGTGTCGATGACGCCGAGCTACGCCGCCATGACCGGCAAGCTCTGGCTGGAACGGGGCGGGGCCTATGTGCTGGCCAATATCCGCGGCGGCGGCGAGTTCGGCCCGGCCTGGCACGAGGCCGGGCTGCTCACCAGGCGCCAGATCATCTACGACGACTTCGCGGCCGTGGCCGAGGACCTGATAGGGCGCAGGATCACCTCGCCTCGCCGGCTGGGCATCCAGGGCGGCTCGAACGGCGGCCTGCTGATGGGCGTGCAGATGATTCAGCGGCCCGAACTGTGGAGCGCGGTTGTGATCCAGGTGCCGCTGCTGGACATGATCCGCATCGGCAAGATCGCCGCCGGCGCCTCCTGGCAGGGCGAATACGGCGACGTCGAGGCCGACCCGGCCATCATGGACTTCTGGCTGAAGACCTCGCCCTATCACAACCTCAAAGCCGGGGTCGCCTATCCGGAACCCTTCATCTTCACCACCACCAAGGACGACCGCGTCGGGCCGCAGCACGCGCGCAAGTTCGCCGCGCGGCTGGAGGAGATAGGCCTGGGCTTCTTCTACTACGAGAACATCGAGGGCGGGCACGGCGGCAGCGCCGACATGAAGCAGCAGGCGCACGTCACCGCCCTGACCATGACCTACCTGCAGCGCAAGTTGATGGACTGAGGCGGGGCGCGTGGCGAACCCCGCGATCGCTCGCTTCATGGACGGACGGCGTGGACCCGTCGCCATCGATCATCTAGCGTAGTCGGGGCAGGGGGCGCTTGCACATGGGTCAACCAGGAGGTGCTCTATGCCCGGCACAACAGCTTCGCTCATTGCGGAGGGGACGACGGTCGACGGCGCTCTGAGCGGCGACTGCCAACTGCAGATCGACGGCATCGTCCACGGCGACATCACCGTGACGCACTTGTCGGTGGGCGAGGTCGGCAAAGTCGAGGGCGCGAGCAAGGCCGAGACGGTGGAAGTGCGCGGCCGCGTCCTTGGGTCAATCGCCGCCAAGGCGGTGAAGCTGCTCGCCGGCTGCAACGTGGAAGGCGATATCTCGCACGAACAGCTGGTCATCGAGCCGGGCGCGATCTTTGAAGGCCGCAGCCTGAGACACCAGCGACCCGTCGCCGCCCTCACCTCCCCGACGACGAGCGCTGTCAAAGGAGAGAAGTCCGGTTAGGTTTCCCCGGGTCGGATCTGGCGCAACGCCAGGGTATCGGCGCGCGTCGCTATGGCCTAGCTTCCGCGAAAACGGGGCCGAGGAGATCAGGCGCGGCATGCTGACGGTTCATCATCTGGGGATCTCCCAATCCGAACGGATCGTGTGGCTCTGCGAGGAGCTGGGGCTCGACTACGCGCTCAAGCGCTACGATCGGCGCGCGGACAACCGCCTCGCGCCTGACGACTACAAGGCGCTGCACCCCATGGGGATCGCGCCGGTGATCACCGACGGCGACCTGGTGCTGGGGGAGAGCGGCGCGATCTGCGACTACATCTGCGCCCGCCATGGCGACGGGCGGCTGACGCCCGGGCGCGACGATCCCGACTTCGCCGACCACCTGTTCTGGTTCCACTGGTCGAACGGCACCTTCATGACCACGCTGATGATGCAGCTGGTGCTGGCCGGCGGCGGCGTGGGCAATCCGGCCGCGGTCTTCGTCGAGGACCGCAGCCGGCGCGGCTGGGCGATGGTCGAGGCGAGGCTCGGCGAGGCAGCCTTCTTCGGCGGCGCCAATCTGACCACCGCCGACATCATGATGGTCTACTGCCTGACCACCAGCCGTGCGTTCCGCAACCTCTCCATCGATGCCTTTCCGAACCTGAAGGCCTACCTCGCCCGCATCGGCCAGCGCCCCGCCTACCAACGGGCGATGGCCAAGGCCGAGCCGGGCATGACACCGATGCTCAGTTGACCCCGAAGCCTCTCGGACGCGTGCCTGAAAGACCTCTCCCAGAGGGAGAGGCAGGGACCCGCCGGCGAAGCCGGTGGGACGGTGAGGGGTTACGGCCTCTCGGATTAGCCCGAAACGGCGTAACCCCTCATCTTCCCGCGCACCTGCGTGCGCGGGCCCCTCCTTCTCCCTCTGGGAGAAGTCTGAAGAGCGCGACTTTTGCGCGCGCCGATGGGGCGTCAGCGGTTCAGCTCCACCTGACCGGCCCGGCTACGTCATAGCGTTCAGCCGATCCAGCGCGCCCTGCAGGATGTAGGCGGCGGCGGCCTTGTCGACCAGTTCGCCGCGGCGGGCGCGGCTGAGGTCCGCTTCGTCGATCAGCATGCGGTTGACGGCGGCGCTTGACAGGCGCTCGTCCCAGAAGGCAATGGCGAGGTCGGGGTCGAGGCGGAGCAGGTTGCGGGCGAAGGCGCGCGAGGACTGGCTGCGCGGGCCCTCGGTTCCGTCCATGTTCACCGGCAGGCCGATGACGATGCCGCTGGCGCCGCGCGCTTTCATCAGGGCGAACAGGGTCTCGGCGTCCCGGGTGAACTGGGTTTTGCGGATCAGCTGCAGGGGGCTGGCGATCACCCGGCCGATGTCGGAGACGGCGACGCCGATGGTCTTGGTTCCGAGGTCGAGGCCGACGACGGGGGTGAACGGCGGCAGCGCCTTGGGCAGGTCGACGAGGTCCAGGACAGCCATCAAGCCGGTCTGTCATCGTCCGGCGCCCCTTGTCAAAGGCGGGCGGGGACGGCTAACCCCACGCGTCTTTGCAAAAGGTGCTCCCATGGCGATCGACGCGGCGACGGTGAAGAAGGTCGCCAACCTGGCGCGCATCCGCGAACCGGATGAGCGGCTGGAGGCGCTGGCGGCCGAGCTGAACGGCATCCTGGCCTGGATCGAGCAGCTGAACGAGGTCGACACCGACGGCGTCGAGCCGATGACCTCGGTGGTCGACGCCAAGCTGCCGCTGCGCCAGGACGTGGTCTCCGAGCCGGGCGATCCGGCCCGCATCCTGGCCAATGCGCCGAAGACCGAACGCAACTTCTTCATCGTACCCAAGGTGCTTGAGTAATGACCGAGACAAAGGGGCTGACGCTGAAGGCCGCCATCGACGGCCTGCGCGCCAAGACCTTCTCCGCCGAGGAACTGGCGACGGCCCACCTGGACGCGATCGCGCAGGCGCGGCCGTTGAACGCCTTCGTGCTGGAGACGCCGGAGCAGGCCCTGGCCATGGCCCGCGCGTCCGACGCCCGCATCGCCCGCGGCGAGGCCGGCGCCCTGGAAGGCGCGCCGCTGGGCATCAAGGACCTGTTCTGCACCCGCGGCTTCCGCTCCACCGCCGGGTCGCGGATCCTCGAGGACT
>DASYAQ010000398.1:0-2625 GCA_036501225.1 Caulobacteraceae bacterium
GCGCCTTGCGCCACCTGCAGCGAGCCCACCGGCGCGCCGAGCTGGTCCAGCAGGCTGGTCAGGTCGGCCTTCAGCGCGAACAGGTCGTCGCTCTTCTGGCCGTCCCAGCGTTTCGGCGGGTGCGGGGCGAGCACGGCGGCGATGGCTGTGCGCTGGTCGCGCGGCCGGTCGCCGGCGAAGACCGGGCCGATCTCGAACAGGGCGACGTCGGCGAAGCCGCGATTGGCGTTGCGCTGTGCCGCCTGGATCAGGTTGGGCAGGATCGAGGGCCGCATGCAGTCGAGGTCGGCGGCGATCGGGTCGGCCAGGATCAGTTCGGCCTGGCCGCCGCCGAAGCGTTCGGCGAGGCCGTGGTCCATGAACGACCAGGTGACCGCCTCGGCATAGCCCAGGGCGGCCAGCGCCCGGCGGGCGGTGACGGCGCGGCCCTGGCGGATGGTCAGCACGCCACCGGGCGGGCGGGTCATTTCGGGCAGCGGCATGGCCGGCAGCTTGTCATAGCCGGCGATGCGGGCGACCTCCTCGACCAGGTCGGCCTTGCCCTCGACGTCGCGCCGCCAGCTGGGCGGCTGCACGGTCAGGGCCTTGCCGAGACCGGTGACGACAAAGCCGAGCTTGGACAGGATTTCCAGCGATCTTTCCGGGGGAATGGCCAAGCCCGACAGCCTGGCGACATAGGCCGGGTCGAATTCGACCGGCGGCACGAGCGCCGGGGCTTCGCCGGCGACGCGCACCGCGGAGGCTTCGCCACCGCAGAGCTCGAGGATCAGCCTGGTGGCCAGCTCCAGCCCCGGGACCACGAAGCCGGGATCGACGCCGCGGGCGAAGCGATACTGGGCGTCCGAGGCGATGCCGGTGGCGCGGCCGGTCTGGGCGGTGCGGATGGGGTCGAACCAGGCGCTCTCCACGAAGACCTCGGTGGTGGTCTCCGAACAGCCGGTTGACGCGCCGCCCATGACGCCGCCAAGGCCGATGGCGCCGGAGCCGTCGGCGATGACGCACATCTCCGCGCCGACCGCATAGGTCTGGCCGTCGAGGGCGGCGAGATTCTCGCCGTCGCGGCCCAGCCGCGCCTCGATGAAGCCGCCGACCAGCTTGGCCGCGTCATAGACGTGCAGCGGCCGGCCGCGGTCGTAGGAGATGAGGTTGGTGATGTCGACCAGGGCGCTGATCGGGCGCAGGCCGATGGCGCGCAACCGCGCCTGCAGCCAGGCCGGCGACGGCCCGTTCTTCACACCGCGGATCAGCCGGCCGGCGAAGACCGGGCAGGCGTCGGAGCCGTCCAGCCGGATGTCGACCGGGCAGGGGAAGGTGCCGGCGATCGGCGCCACCGACAGGTCCTTCAGCTTGCCGATGCCGGCGGCGGAGAGGTCGCGGGCGATGCCGGCGACGCCCAGCCAATCGGGCCGGTTCGGCGTCACCTCGAAGTCGATCACCGCCTCCAGGCCCAGCCCCGCCGCCGCGCTCGACCCCACCGCCAGATCGTCGGCCAGCTCGAGAATGCCGTCGGCGTCCTCGGCGATCTCCAGCTCGGCGGCCGAACAGAGCATGCCGTTGGACGTGACGCCGCGCACGGCCCGTGGCTCCAGCGTGATGCCGGAGCCCGGGATAAAGGTCCCGATCGGGGCGTAGATGGTGGTCAGGCCCGCCCGCGCGTTGGGGGCGCCGCAGACGATCTCCTTGATCCCATCCCTGGTCTCGACCTTGCAGACGCGCAGGCGGTCGGCGTTGGGGTGCTGCACGGCCTCGACGATGCGCGCCACCGAGAAGGCCCCGAACTTCGCGGCCGGATCGTCGACGTGCTCGACCTCCAGCCCAGCCATGGTCATCGCCTCGGCGACCTGGGCGACGCTGGCCTCGGTGTCCAGATGGTCCTTCAGCCAGGACAGGGTGAACCTCATCGGGCGCTCTCCCGGTCCAGAACCCGGACCAGCCGGAAACGCTCGCACCAGAGCATCATGTCGGGCGCGAACGTGCCCTCGCGGGTGAAGTAGCGCCGGTGGCCGTCGCGCCAACCCGCCAGCGTGCGGTCGCCTTCGCCCTCGTCATGCGCGATGGCCGCGTCGACCTCGTCGAAGCGACGCTGGATAAGCTCAACGGTCTCGATGATCGCCCAGGGGCGGTCGTCGCCGTCCAGCATGACCATCTGCTTGCCAACTTCGGTCTGCTGGCCCTGGCTGACCGACCAGCAGCTGGCGGTCTTGGTCCCGGCGACCACCAGCGCCCCCAGCTCATCGGCCATCGTGCTGGAATCGCCGAAGAAGAAGGTTTCGAGGCCCTGCCAGGTCTTGATTTCAGCGGACATGGCTCAGCTCAGCCCCGTCGCCGGATTGGGGTGGGCGAAGGCGGAAAAGCCGTAGTGCTCCAGCCAGCGCACGTCGGCGGAGAACATGTCGCGCAGGTCGGGCATGCCGTATTTGAGCATGCCCAGGCGGTCGGGGCCCATGCCGAAGGCGAAGCCCTGCCACTCGTCGGGATCGAGACCCACGGTGCGCAGGATGTTCGGATGCACCATGCCGCCGCCGAGAATCTCCAGCCAGTCCGTGCCCTCGCCGATCTTCACGATGCCGCTGGAGCGGTCGCACTGCACGTCCATCTCCGCCGAGGGCTCGGTGAAGGGGAAGT
>DASYAQ010000399.1:0-4362 GCA_036501225.1 Caulobacteraceae bacterium
GTTTTCCTACTCGGCCGGGTCGCGGGCGGTCAGTTCGGCCAGGATCTCGTCGGTGTGCTCGCCCATCCTGGGCGGATGGCGGCGCACATTGGCCGGCGTGGCGGAATAGCCGATCGGCGGCTTGATGCCGAAATAGGGCCCAGCCTCGGGGTGCTCGTAGCGCTCGAAGAATCCGACCGCCTCCAGGTGCGGGTCGGTCATCAGGTCATCGAGCCGGTTCATCTTCACGACGGGAATCTGCAAGGGCTTGAGCAGGGCCAGCCACTCGTCGGTGGTCTTGGTCAGGGTGACCTGGTCGACCATGCCGTAAAGTTCGCGCACGTGCTGGCCGCGGGTGCGGTAGTCGGAAAATCGCGGGTCCTGGCCGATGGTCTCCTTCCAGCCGGCGATCTCGAAGAACTGGTCCCACTGCTGGTCGGTATAGGGCAAGAGGCCGATATAGCCGTCCTTGGTCGGGAACGGCTTGCGGGACGGATTGACCACGCGCGGATAGCCCCACTGGCCGGTCGGCGGCTCATAGACATGGCCGTAGAAGTGTTCGGCCAGGTTGAAGCTGGTGACGCATTCCAGCATCGGCACCTCGACGAACTGGCCCTCGCCGGTCTTCTGGCGATGGAAGAGCGCCGCCAGCACCGCCTGGGTCATGAACAGGCCCGAGACCTTGTCGGCGATCAGGGCCGGCAACAGCCGCGGCTCCGGCAAGCCGTCGGTGCGATTCAAAAGGTCTGCCAACCCGGACGCGGACTGCACCAGGTCGTCATAGGCCGGCTCGCCCGCGTAAGGACCGCCGGCGCCGTAGCCGGCGCCGTGCACATAGACGATGTCGGGCTTGATCGCCTTGACCGCCGCATAGTCGATGCCGATCCGCTTCATGCCTTCGTAGCGCACCGATGTGGTGAAGACGTCGGCGGTCCTGATCAGCCGCCTGAGCGCCGCGGTGTCCTTTTCCTGGCGCAGGTCGAGCAGGATCGAGCGCTTGTTGCGGTTGATGGTCATGTAGATCGGGCCGAGATCGTCCGGCGCGCCGTCCGGCGTGTGGCCGGCCCAGCGCATGATGTCGCCGCCGGCGCCCCGGCGCCCGCCCGGAAACTCGACCTTGATCACGTCGGCGCCCAGGTCGCCCAGCATCTGCGTGGCATAGGCGCCGAACACCACGCTGGTCAGGTCGACGATGCGCACGCCCTTCAGCGGCCCGGTGGCTTGCTTGGCCAGTTCGGCTTTTTTCGCCATCGCTCAGCGCCCCAACGCGTCCAGGAAGTCGCCGACCGCGCGGTTGAACGCCGCCGGCTGGTCGATATTGGAGGCGTGGCCGGCGGCCGCAATCACCACCTTCTTCGCGCCCGGAATCTTGGCGGCCATGTAGTCGCTGGCGGCCAGGAAGGGCGTGTCGTCGGCGCCGACCACGATCAGCGACGGGACGGCGACCGTGGCCAGCGAATTCATCACCCCGGCGTCGCGCTGGGTCAGCATGCCGCGCGCGGCCCTGGCCAGGCCGTCGGCCGAGCGGTGGCGCACCTGGCGCACCTCGGCGCTGGCATTGGCCAGGTTGGGCAGGCCCTCGCGCTCCAGCCGCTCGGCGCGGCTGATGGCGTTGCGGTTCCAGCCTTCGCGCGCCTCGTCGTTACGGTAGCCCGGGCCGGTGTCGATGATCAGCAGCGCCGAGACCCGTTCGGGATGCACGCGGTTGAAGGCCAGCGACATGTAGCCGCCCAGCGAAAGCCCGCCGATGACGGCCTTTTCCGCCCCGACAGCGTCCAGCAGCGCGGCCATGTCGGCCACCGTGGCGGCTTCGCTATAGGCGGCCTGGTCGTCGGGATAGTCGCTCTCGCCGTGGCCGCGCATGTCCCAGATGACCAGCTTGTGTTTGGCCGACAGCGGCTCGATCTGGCCCTTCCACATGCCGCTGGTCGAGGAATAGCCGTGGCTGAGCAGGATCACCGGCCCCTCGCCATGCACCTCGTAATAGATCTGGACGCCGTCTCGGTTCAGCTTGGGCATGGGATCCTCCTTGTTCAGGCGCCGACGAAGGCGCCCCGACGCCGTTCGGCCACGGCGCGAACGCCTTCCTTGTAGTCGGCCGTCTTGCGCAACCGCGATTGTTCGATGAACTCGTGGTCGGTGATCGCCTTCACCGCCTCGGCCAGGCCGGCGCGCAGGGTGGCGCGGGTGGACTGCACCGCCAGCGGCGCGTTCTCGGCGATCTCGCTGGCCAGCCGAACCGCGGCGGCGCGGACCTCGTCCAGGGGGGCCAGTTCGTCGGCCAAGCCCCAGGCCACCGCCTGCTCGCCGGGAATGCGCCGGCCAGTCTGCAGCATCAGCGCCGCGCGCTGCAGGCCGATCAGCCGCGGCAGCGTGTGGGAGAGGCCAAACCCGGCATGGAAGCCCAGCTTGACGAAGTTGGCGGTGAAGCGAGCCTCGGGCGCGGCGACCCGGAAGTCGGCGACCAGGGCCAGGCCAAGGCCCGCACCGACCGCCGCGCCCTGGATGGCGGCCACGATCGGCTTTTTGTTGGAGAACAGCCGCACCGCCTCGACATAGAGCGGGTTGATGCCCTCCATGCCCTGGCCGCCGATGCCGGTCGGGGCGGTCAGGTCGGCGCCGCCGCAGAAGACCCGGCCGGCCGTCGCCAGCACCACGGCGCGGCAGTCCCTTTCCTCATCGAGGTCGCGCAGGGCGTCGGCCAGGTCGCGCATCAGCTCGACGCTGACATGGTTGTTCGGCGGTCGGTTGACCTCGACCACCGCCACATGGCCGTCCATCGCGACCGAGACGTCGCCATATTGGGTCTTCATCCGTTGAGCTCCGATTGCAGGAAGGCGGCCCGGACCGGAACGCCCGGCAGGGCCGCAATGAAGGGGTCGCCGGCTCCGCGCCAGACGGCGCAGACCACGCTGGCGACGGTGGCGCCTTCACGGCGCAGGTGCGCGGCGCCGTCGGCGATCGCGCCGCCGGTGGAGATGACGTCCTCGACAATGGCCAGGTTGAGGCCGGCGACGTCGCGGCCCTCGACCGCGCGGCAGGTGCCGTAGGCCTTGGTCGCCTTGCGCACGAAGACCGCCGGCAGGCCGCTCTCCAGCGCCATGGCGGTGGCGATCGGCACCCCGCCCAGTTCGAGCCCGGCCAGGGCGTCGGTGTCCGGCGGGATCAGGGCCAGCATGCGTTTGGCGAGGCGGCGCAGCAGGTCAGGGTCGGATTCGAAGCGGAACTTGTCGAAATAGGTGTCCGACACCGCCCCGGAGCGCAGCACGAAACGGCCGGTCAGATGGGCGGCGGCGTTGAGGTCGGCCGCCAGCGCTGGATCGGCCGCCAGGCTCATCGACGCCCGCCGAGCAGGTTGCGGGCCACCACCCATTTGTGCACCTCGGTCGGGCCGTCATAGATGCGCATGGTGCGCAGCTTGGCCGACATCTGCTGCAGCGGCAGTTCCTTGGTCATGCCCATGGCCCCGAAGGTCTGCATGGCGTGGTCGACCACCTCGTAGGCCATTTCGGTGGCGTAGGCCTTGATCATCGAGATCTCGAGCCGCACGTCGCGGCCCTGGTCCAGCTTCCAGGCGCAGTCATAGGTCATCAGGCGGCTGGCGTGGATCTTGGTGGCGGCGTCGGCGATCCACCACTGGATGGCTTGGCGGTCCGACAGCGGCTGGCCGAAGGTCACCCGCTGCGGCGCATAGTCGATGATCATGTCCAGCGCCCGCTGGGCCATGCCGATCGACCAGGAGGCCATCTCGATGCGCCGCGTGCCCAGGCGAAGCTGCATGGGCGCGAACCCCTGGCCCTCGGTTCCGAGCAGCTTCCAGCCCTCGACCCGGCAATCCTCCAGGGCGATCTCATAGGTCACCGCGCCGCCGACCATGGGGATGCGGCGCAGCACGTTGAAGCCGGGCGTGCCCTTGTCGACCAGGAAGGCGGAAATGCCGCCGCGGGCGCGCTTTTCCTTGTCGGTGACGGCCATCAGGATGGTGAAGTCGGCGTCCGCCGCGCGGCTGATCCAGATCTTGCGGCCGTTGATGATCCAGTCGTCGCCATCCTTGCCCGGGACCCGCTCGGCATGGGTCAGCATGCCGGCCGGATCGCCGCCGGCGCCCGGCTCGGAAATACCGATGGCCGAGATCGTCTCGCCACGCACATAGGGCTCCAGATAGGCTGCCTTCTGCCGCTCGTTCACCGTCGCCATAAGCATGCGCAGGTTCGGCGAGTCCGGCGGCAGGGTATAGGGGGTGACGGTGCGGCCAAGCTCCTCGTTCACGCCGACCATCGCCTCAACCGGCAGGTCGGAGCCGCCGAACTCGGCCGGCGCGTCAAGACCCCATAGTCCAAGCTCGTGCGATCGCGCGTCGACCCCCGCCTTCTCCTCCGGCGT
>DASYAQ010000400.1:0-10681 GCA_036501225.1 Caulobacteraceae bacterium
TTCTACGTCTATTCGCCGTACGGCCTCGACAAGTCGTCGCTGTTCCTGAGCCAGGAGCAGATCGAACGCGGGCCGCAGAACGTCGGCGGTCGCGAGGCCGCCGCCGGCTCGATCGACTCGATCGACATCCGCCCGACCGACACGCCCTACGCCGAAGTCCGCGGCACGATCAGCAATTACGAGCACTATGAGGTCGAAGGCGCAATCTCAGGCCAGGTGCTTCCGGGCCTCGACCTGCGCCTGGCCGGCTATGACAACAATCAGAACCGCGGCTTCCAGAAGAACCTCTACGGCAATCTTCCCACCGAAGACGGCGAGATCCACGAGTGGTATCTCGAAGGCCAGGCCGACCTGAAGCTCGGCTCCAACGCCGACCTCTGGGGCCGGGTCTTCTTTTCCAACTGGAACAACCGCGGCGACGCGGGCGCGCGGACCGGCATTTCGCCCTTCAGCTGGGACGAAACCAACCTCTCCGACTCCGACATCTATCCGGGCGCCAGTCTGTTCGTGAACTCCAACTATGGCTACGCCGCGATCCTTCCGGGCGCGGCGGCCGGCCGCAACCCGGCCGACCCGGCGCCGATCAGCGCCACCCTGGCCACGCCCGGCATCTTCAACAATCCGACCCGGAACACCCCGTCGACCAACTTCGCCAACCCGATTCCGCGGACCAACACGCTGCGCGACTACGACAACGCCAACTACATTTTCACCTACCACTTCCCGAACATGGACTTCAAATACATCGGGGGGTATCAGCAGTATAACTATACGTTGAACTATGGCGACGAGGATTCGGACATCTCGCAGTTCGTCCTGCCGGGCAGCGGGCCGACCAATCGTCTGGTCATCAACCCGACCGTCCATCTGCGCTACGTCGAGAACGACGCCTTCGGCAGCCAGGAAGTCTCGCTGCAATCGACCGACGCCAGCCCGCTACAGTGGACCGTCGGCGGCTTCTATTTCCGCCAGCACTACAGCAATCCGATCAACACGCGAGCCCAGGGTCAGTCTCAGCTGGCCAATCCCATCACGCTGAACAGCCTGGTGGCGGCGGGCTTCAACCCGCTGGGCGCGTTACCGGCGGCGCCGAACGGGGAACGCTATCTGTTCGTCCAGAACTACGTATTCAACTCCCAGGACGAGTCGGGCTACGGGCAGGTGTCCTACAAGCTCACAGACCAGTTCAAGGTCGTCGGCAATGTTCGCTACACGGCCGACCAGAAGTGGGGAACTGAGGCGGACCGCGACGTCGCGTTCAACTCGACCTTCATCGACCTCTATCAGGGCGCGTTCGGCGCGTTGACCCCATCGGTCGACGAAACGACCGCCGCGACCTGCCTCAGCGGCAACGCCGCCAACTGTAATGGCGGACCGCTTGGCAAGGGGGTCAAATCCATCGGCGTCATCAGTCCGATCACCGGCCTCGCCACCCGCTCGCTGTCCGGGTCTTCGAATGCGGTCACCGGCGGCGCCGGCCTCGAATGGACGCCGACGCCAGACATCTTTATGTATGCGCGCTACGGCCACGGCTATGAGGGGATTTCGTTCAACGCCGGCCCGGTCAGCGCCGGCCCGGAAGTGGCGCCGGAGTACATAAACTCCTACGAGGTCGGCTACAAACAGAGCTTCGGCCACACCCTGTCGATCGACATCGCCGCCTTCTACTATGACTACGACGCTATCCAGTTGCCGATCACCGTCTCGGTGAACGGCATTCTCGAAGGCCAGTTCATCAACGCGCCGAAGGCGGAATCGACCGGCATCGAGTTCGAAGGCGTCTGGAACCCGATCCGCGACCTGCTGATCACCGGCACCTATTCCTATGACTACACCGCCATCCTGACCAAGTGCTTCGGCAAGCTGACCGGGGGCGTTCTCACCCCCGGACCCGGCTCGCTTTGCCTGGTTGACACCCAGGACCCGCTGGCCATCGCTCGAGGCGCGCATCCGTTCCCGGGGCAAACGCCGTCCCCAACCGGCGCGCGCGACCAAGGCGTGAATGGCGATCCGTTGCCCAACGCGCCGCGCAACAAGCTCGCCGTCAGCGTCGCCTACACCTGGCACTTCGATCCGGGCAACCTGACTCTCGGCGGCTCCTACGTCTGGCGCGACTTCCAAGTCGGGACCGTGTTCAATCGCTTCTATTACACCGCGCCGTCCTGGGACGACTTCGATTTCCGGGCGACCTGGAGCGGCGATCATGACAAGTACGAAGTCATCGGCTTCGTGAAGAACGCCTTCAACTCGCTGCAATACAATGTGGGCGCCGCCGGCGCCGGCCTGCTGGGCAACGCCACCTCGCACACCAACGCCGCGGCCGGCCTCGACTATGTCAGCGCCTACGAGCTGGCCCCGCCGCGCACCTTCGGCGTCGAAGTTCGCTACAAGTTCTTCTAGCCCTCGGGCCGGAAGCCAGGTCTCGAGAGGGGCGCGCCTTAGCCGGCGCGCCCTTTTCTTCGGACCGAGACTCGGGGGATGGCCCCGTCGCGGGCGCAAACCATTGCGCCAGGGCCACAGTCCAGAGGAAAAGCGTATATTATCGCCGTTCGGTTGCAGACGCCCCGTTACCTTCCCGGCCCGGGGATGAAACGCTCAGCCTAACACTGGCGGAAAACCACCAACTCGCGTTTCGAGGCGCTGTTCAGGCGTCATGAGGGCACAAGCCGCCGGCTGCTCTTCGGAGAAGGCCGGCAGCCAGGGAGGAAATACCGATGTCTGACACTTCGCATTTGCGGAGCGCGCTGGTTATGGGCGCTTCCGTCGTCGCGTTAGCCGCCTTCGCCGCGCCAGCCATGGCCCAGACGGCGGCCCCGGCCGCACCGGCGCCGGCGGAGCCGGCCACTCAGGGCATAGGCGGGGCCGACGTCATCGTCACCGCCGAGCACCGCCAGACCCGCCTGCAGAAGGTGCCGGTGGCCGTTTCGGTGTTCACGGGAGCCTCGCGCGACCGCACCGGCATCCAGTCCGTGCAGGATGTGACCAACTTCGCCCCCGGCTTCACCTACGATACGGTGACGGTCAATGCAGGCATGCGCGGGGTCACCCGGCAGAACTTCAACGTGACCGACGACTCACGCGTCGCGGCCTACGAAGACGAATTCTTCGTCTACTCGCCCTACAACCTCTCGCTCTCGTCGCTGTTCTTCAGCCAGGAACAGATCGAGCGCGGGCCGCAGAACGTCGGCGGCCGCAATTCGGAAGGCGGCTCGATCGACATGATCGCCGTCCGCCCGACCGATACCCCCTATGCCGAGCTGCGCAGCACCATCGGCAACTTCAACTCCTATGAGGTCGAAGGGGCCGCCTCGGACCAGGTCGCGCCCGGGCTGACCGCACGGGTCGCCGGCAACTGGAACTACCAGGGCGACGGCTACTACAAGAATGCCGCGGGCGGCCCGTCGGAATACCACAAGATCAACGAATGGCACGTCGAAGGCTCCGCCGACTGGAAGCCGTCGAGCAACTTCGACGCCTATGTCCGCGGCGAGCTCGGCATGTGGAACACCGACGAGGGCGACGCCGGTACCCGCCAGTTCCTGTTCAAGGGCAGTTGGGACGAAGTCAATCTGGTCGATGGCCACGATGGCGCCGCGACCGGATCGCTCGGGTTCGAGCCGAACTATGGCTACGCCGCGCTCGTGCCTGGCGCCGCGGCCGGCGCGGCGGCGGTGGCCGCGGCGCAGGCCGGAGCGGGCCTGATCCCGCAAGAGCTGCCGATCGCCGCGACGCTGAAGCAGCCCGGCATCTTCAACAACCCGTCGCAGACCAGCAACAGCCGGTTCGCCACCATATTCCCGCGCACGGCGGAACTGCAGAATTTTGATGGTCTCAGCGCCATCCTGACCTACCACTTCCCCGACGCCGATCTGAAGTACATCGGCGGGGTTCAGGGATATGACTACACGCTGAATCTCTCGGACACCGAGTCGGATGTTCTGAACTACACGCTTCCTGGCAGCGCCTTCGGCGAGCAGGCCGGCGTCGTGGCGGGCTTGGGTGCGGCGTTGGGCATTCCGGCGGTGGCCTTCACCGGCCTTCCGACCCCGAGCACCCTCACCATCAATCCGAACGTCCATACGCTGTTCATCGAGAACAACTGGTGGCACAGCCACGAGCTTTCGCTGCAATCGACCACCAGCAGCCCGTTCCAGTACGTGATTGGGGGCATCTACTACTATCAGCAGTACAGCCAGAACGACACGGTTACCGAGAACCAGCCGAACCTCGCGCATCCGCTGTCGGTCGCCGCGCTTGGCCAGGCCGTCCCGTTCCTCCCGAGCGTCATCAACAACCCGGCGTTCCTGGCCGCGCCGAATCCGGGAGACCTGATCACCGCGCCCCGCTACCAGATGCAGACCCGGAGCATCGCCGGCTACGTCCAGGTTTCCTACAAGTTCACGGACTCGCTGAAGCTGACCGGCAATCTGCGGTATTCCTACGACGAGAAATGGGGCAACGAAGAGGACCGAACCATCGCGTTTGGCGGGTCGGTCCTGGGGGCCGGGAATTCCCTGGCGACGGATCTGTACAATATCCTGATCCCGCTCTACGGCGCGGCGACGCCGTCCTTCGACCTGACGCCCCTGGCCGCCAGCATCGGGACCAAGGCGCCGGGCGTCAAAGCGCCCGCCATCGTCCGAGCGAACGGCTTTGCGACCCGCTCGCTTTCCGCCACCGACAACGAGGTGACCGGCGGCGTCGGGCTCGACTGGTCGCCAAACCCCGACACCTTCATGTACGCACGCTATAGCCGCGGTTACGCGCCCTTGGCGTTCAGTTCCGGCTCGATCAGCGCGGCGCCGGAAGTGGGACCGGAGTTCATCAACTCCTACGAAATTGGCTACAAGCACAATATCGGCCGGCAACTCTCCGTGGATATCGCCGCCTTCTATTACGACTACGACCAGATTCAGCTGCCGATCACCGAGTCGGTGAACGGCATCCTCACCGGCGCCTTCATCAACTTCCCGAAAGCCGAATCCACCGGCATCGAAGTCGAAGGTGTGTGGAATCCGACCCGCGACCTGCTCTTCACGGTGTCGTACTCCTACGACTACACGGCGCTGCTCACCAAGTGCAACCTGACCACCAATGTCGGGTGCCTCGTGAACACCGACGACCCGCTCGCGACGGGTCCGGGCGCCCACCAGGTCGCGGGCGCGGCGGCCGGCGTTCAGTCGGTGAACGGCGCCCCGCTGCCGAACGCGCCGCGCAACAAGATCGCGGCGACCGGCGCCTACACCTGGCACTTGGATCCCGGCAACTTGACCTTTGCGGCGACCTACATCTGGCGTGACGCCCAACTCGGCAACACGGTGTTCAACACACCGTACAACACCGCGCCGTCCTGGTCCGACGTCGATCTGCGCGCGACCTGGTCCGGCGACCACGACCGCTACGAGGTCATAGCCTATGTGAAGAATCTGCTCGATTCGCTGCAGTATCCGACCGGCCCGACGGGCGCGGGGCTCTACGGCAACGCGGTCAGGGCCACGAGCGAGCAGGCCGGGCTGATCTACAACTCGATCTTCAGCTATAACCCGCCACGCACCTTCGGCGTGGAGCTGCGCTACAAGTTCTTCTAGAGCCGGTCGAAGAAACGTGTGAGCGGTCCTCCGACCGCGCCCTCTTGCCGCCTCAGCTGAACAGATCGGCGTAGGCGCGGCGGAGCGCCGCCTTCTCCACCTTGCCCATGGCGTTGCGCGGCAGATCGTCGACGAAGATCACCCGCTTGGGCGTCTTGAACCCCGCCAGGCGCTCGCGGCAGGCGCCGATGATGTCCGCCTCGTCGCCGCCGCCGGCGATCACCGCGACCACCGCTTCGCCGAAGTCCGCATGCGCCACGCCGATGACGGCGCTCTCGGTTACGCCGGGAAGCTCGTCGAGCACCAGCTCGATCTCCTTCGGATAGACGTTCAGCCCGCCGGAGATGATCAGGTCGTTGGCGCGGCCGGAGAGCCAGAGGCGACCGTCCTGGTCGAGCCGGCCGATGTCGCCGGTGATGAAGAAGCCGTCGGCGGTGAAGGCCTGAGCGGTCTTTGCCGCATTGCGCCAATAGCCGGATGTTATGCTGGGGCCGCTGATCTCGACCACCCCGGTCGCGTCGCCGCCGGCGATGCGCAAGGTCACGCCGGGCAGGGGAAAACCGACGCTGCCGGCCAGCCGCTCGCCTTCAAGCGGGTTGGTGGTGAGCATCTGCGCCTCGCTCATGCCGTAGCGCTCGAGGATGCGCTGACCGGTGCGCGCTTCGAAGGCGTCGAAAGCGCTTTCCAGCAACGGCGCGGAGCCGGAGATGAACAGGCGCATGTGCGCCGCCGCCCGCGCCGTGAAGCGCGGATCGGCGAGCAGCCGGCCGTAGAAGGTCGGCACCCCCATCATCACCGTGGCCCTGGGCAGAACGGTAAGCACCGCGTCCTCCTCGAACCGCGGCAGCCACAGCATGGCCGCGCCGCTCAGCAGGGCGCAGTGGATGGCGACGAACAGTCCGTGTACGTGAAAGATCGGCAGGGCATGCAGAAGCACGTCATCCCGGGAAAAGCCCCAGGCCTCGTGCACGGCCAGGGCGTTGGAGATGAGGTTGTGGTGGCTGAGCATGGCGCCCTTGGCGCGCCCGGTGGTGCCGCTTGTATAGACCAGGGCGGCAAGCTCGTCAGGCTGGCAGTCGTGAATTATGGTTCGTGAACCGAATGTCTTGGCTTCGCGCGCCAGCGCCTCCGCGTCGGTGACAAAGAGCGCCGGTTCGGCGTCATCGCGGAAATAGGCGATCTCGGACGCCGTATAGGCGGGGTTGAGCGGCAGGAAGACCGCCCCGATCTGCAGGCTGGCCAGATAAAGCATCAGGCCTTGCGGGCTCTTGGCCGTCTGCGCGGCCACCCGGTCGCCGACGCCGACGCCCTTGGCCACCAGCAGCGTCGCCAGCCGCCCGACGCCGTCCTCGAGCGCCCCATAGCTGAGCTCGCTCCCGTCCGGCAACAGCAGACAAGGCGCCGTCCGGTCGGCCGGAAACCGGGACTGAAGCAGGGCGTAGAGGTTCATGCTTTATCCGCTCATCCCCGCGCAGGCCGGGACCCAGGTTTTTTTCTGCGCTGCGATCAAGCGTTGCGTGGTCCCGGAGGTGAACCGCCAAGTGCGCCAAGAACGCCAAGAAGAGAGCGGACTCTTGGCGAACTTGGCGTTCTTGGCGGTAAAAACCCTGGGTCCCCGCCTTCGCGGGGATGTGCGGGGCAGGGGGGAACTCATCCGCGCACGATCAGAAGTGTGATGGCGGCGGAGACCACAATCGCGGCCGCCAGGCGCCACAGCGGCGCTGGGCTCATCGGCGCGGCGTCGCCGGCGTGGCGTTTGGCGCCGGTGAGCATGGGGCCGACCAGGTTGTCGCGCTTGATGACGGCATGGAAGGCGATGGCCGCCAGATGCAGCGCGATCAGGGCGAGCAGGCCATTGAAAACCCAGTCGTGCCACTGCGCGACCGCTCGACCCTGATCGAAGCTGATGAACCTGGCCAGCGGCCCCGGCTGGTCGCCGTCGACGTTGACGGTGAACAGGCCCAGCGCCAGTTCCGCCGCCAGCAGCGCCAGCATGGCCGCCACGCTCCACCCGCCAAGCGGATTATGGCCGATAACGGAGCGATCCGTCCGTCGACGGATCAGATCGCCTACATAGGTCGAGATCTCCCGCGGGCCGCGCAGAAAGTTGGAAAATCTCGCCGTCGAGCCGCCGACGACGCCCCAGATCAGACGGAAGATGACCAGACCCAGCAGGACGTAGCCGGCGTCGCGATGCAGGTCGAGCTGCTCGGTCTCGCCCGTCCACCACAGCGCCGCGAACAGCACGACGATCAGCCAATGGCTGAGGCGCGTCGGTGCGTCCCAGATCCTGATCCGCGCCTGGCTTACGTCCGGGGGCGAAATGCGGCCTACCCTCCCTTGGCGCGAAACTGGGTGTGACAGGTTCCGCAGGCCTTGGTCAGGGTCGGATATTCGGCGCGGATGGCGCCGATATCGCCGCCCGCCGCGGTGGCGTCGAAATGATGCGCCGCGGCCGCGAGGCCCTCGGCGGCGGATTTGAAGGCCGCCGGCTGGCTCCAGATCTCGGCCTTGGCCCGGGTTTTCACCCCGGCCTCCGGACCGCTGCCGACCGGAAACCAGGACGGGATCTGCGGCGCCAGCGTATCGAGCTGATGCGCGTAACCCTGGATGACCGCGGCCTGCGGCGTCGGCTTGTTCAGCTCGTCATAGATGCCCTTCGACGCCTTGCCGATTTCCTTGTAGTGGGCCTGACGCGCCTGGATGGCGCCGGCCATGTCGGCGGCCAGGGCCGCGCCCGCCGCGCCGAGCGCCAGGGCTGCGGCGGCTCCGGTCAGTAACGCCTTGGTTCGCATCGCGCGCCTCCTGGATCACGATGATTTTGGATTCCAAAATCATAGACGTGATCGATTCCTAAGGGTTGGAGCGGGATGCGGGCGGAAAACCGCTTCGCACTTTTCGTCATCCCGCTCGTGATCCCAGGTCACGTCCTTATCGCCGCGATATCACCACGCGTCGATCCAGCGAAGCTTCTTTTCGGCCCTTGGCGTCGGCGGCGGCATGGCGCGCAGCGCGCCCATGATCCAGGCGCGGGTGTCGGCCGGGTCGATCACGTCGTCGATGCCGTAGGTCGTGGCGCGGTTGAGCGCCTTGCCGCCGGCATAGGCGCGCGCAACCATCTCGTCGAAGCGGGCGCGCCGCTCGGTCGGATCGGCGATGGCGGCCAGCTCGTTGCGGTAGCCCAGCTTGACCGAGCCTTCCAGGCCCATGCCGCCGAACTCGCCGGTCGGCCAGGAGACGGCGAACATCGAGGCCTGGTAGCTGCCGCCGGTCATGGCGATGGCGCCCAGGCCATAGCTCTTGCGCAGGATGACGCTGAGCAGCGGCACGGTCAGGTTGGCGCCGATGATGAACAGGCGCGAACAGTGACGCACCAGGGCGGTCTTCTCGATCTCCGGGCCGACCATCATGCCCGGCGTGTCCGACAGCGACAGCACCGGAATGTCATAGGCCTCGCAGACTTGCAGGAAGCGCGCGGCCTTGTCGGAGCCGTCGGAATCGATCGCCCCGCCCAGCACCTTGGGATTGTTGGCCATGACGCCGACGGCGCGGCCCTCGATGCGGATCAGCGCCGTGACCATGGTCTGGCCGAACCTCGGCCTGATCTCCAGCAGCGAGCCCTGGTCGGCCAGGATGCCGATCAGCTCGCGGATGTCGTAGACGCGCAGCCGGTTCTCCGGGATCACGTTGCGCAGGCGGCGCTGGTCGGGCGCGGCCCAATCGGCCAGCGAACCTTGGAAATAGGCCAGGTACTGCTTGGCGATGCGCACCGCGTCGACCTCGTCCTCGGCGACGATGTCGATGACGCCGTTCGGCTCCTGGATGGAGACCGGGCCGATCTCCTCGGGGCGGAAAATCCCCAAACCGCCGCCTTCGATCATCGCCGGGCCGCCCATGCCGATAGTCGAATCCCGGGTGGCGATGATGACGTCGCAACAGCCCAGCACCGAGGCGTTGCCGGCGAAGCAGCGGCCGGAGGTGATGCCGATCAAGGGCGCCACGCCCGACATGCGGCCCCAGAACTCGAAGCCGCGAATGAAGCCGCCGCCCTCGGTGTCGCCCGGCCGGCCGCCGCCGCCTTCGCAGAAGAAGATGGTCGGCAGCCTGAAGCGCTCGGCGATCTCGCACAACCGGTCCATCTTGTGGTGGTTATAGGCGCCCTGGGTGCCGGCCAGCACCGTGTAGTCGTAGGCCATGACCGCGCAGCGGGCGGCCGCGTCGGCGAAATGCGCGCCATTGACCCGGCCCAGCCCCATGACCATGCCGTCGGCCGGGGTCTGCTCGATCAGCTCCTCGATGGAGTGGCGCCGGCGGCGCGCCGCGACGGTCAGCGGTCCATACTCGGTGAAGGAGCCGGGATCGAGCAGGTCGTCGACATTCTCCCGCGCCGTGCGCTGGCCGGTCCTGCGCCGGCGTTCGACGGCGTTCGGGCGCGCGGCGTCCAGGGTCCGGCGATGGCGCTCCAGCACCTCGGCCAGGTCGGGGCGGACGGCGTCGAGGTCGATGGCCGCGGCCTCGATCGCGCCGGCCTCGCCGAGGTCCGCCTCCTCGATGAACATCAAGGCGTGGCCCTCGAACACCGCGTCGCCGATGTCGGCGGCCACCGCGCGGACATAGCCGCTGACCGGGGCCTCGATGACGTGCTCCATCTTCATGGATTCCATGATCAGGGCGGCCTGGCCGGCGCGGATGGCCTGGCCGGGTTCGACCGCGAGGCTGATCACCGTACCCTGCAACGGTGCACGCAGGGCCGTGGTCCCGGCCGGGCCCTCGACATCGTGCAGGACCGCCGTTTCGGGCGCGCGGGCGGGGGCCGGCGAGCCGGTGCTCTTGCCGTGGGCCAGCACCGCCAGGGGATCGACCGTGTCGATCCTGGCCCCGGCGGTTCGCTGCGCCGGCGCGGCGGCCGGCGCGGGAGACTCGGCGGCGGCCGCGGCGACCAGTTCGGCCATGCGGGATTCGACGAAGCTGGTGTCGATCTCTCCGGCGGCGAAGGCCGGATGGCCGAGCAGGGCGCGCAGGAAGGCGATGTTGGTCGCAGAGCCGGTGATGGTGAACTCGGCCAGCGCCCGGCGGGCCTTGCGCGCGGCCTC
>DASYAQ010000401.1:0-9548 GCA_036501225.1 Caulobacteraceae bacterium
CCGGCGGCTGGGCCGGCGCCGGCGCGACGCCGAACTGATAGAGCTGGGCCGGCGGAACCTTTGGAAACAGGCTGATGCAACCGGTCAGGCCAAGCAACAGGGCGGCGCAGAGCGCCGTGCGAAGGGTCTTCACGGCTTCACCTCCACTTCCTTGGCGGGCGCCTTGGATATCAGGGATTGCGGGCTTTGCTCGATCTCGGTGGAGAGGCGGTTGAGCGATTCCGCCGTCTGCTGCAGGGTGCCGACGGCCGAGGTCAGCTGCGGCAGGCCGTTGTTGGCGAAGTCGACGGTCGGGCCTTGCAGCTTGGTCAGCATGATGCGGGCCGCCGCGGCGGTCGCCTTCAGCTCTTCGGCGGCGTCGGCGGCGTTCTTCAAGGCCCGGCGGCCATCGCCGCTCATCATGCCGTTGGCGTTGTCGCTCAGCCGCTGGATGCTTGTGGCGGTGTCGTCGATCTTCTTCAGCGCCGTGTCGGCATCGGCGAACAGCTGTTTACGCGCCTTGAGCTCGCTGGTGATCGAGTGGATGTCGTCGAGCGTGCCGCTGAACTGCTTGATGTTGTCGTCGGACAGCACCCGGTTGACCCGGTTCAAGGCCTCGACGGTCGAGGCGAGCACCGTGCCCGAATTGGAGAGCAGGTCGGAGAAGGCGCTCGATTTGCTGTGCAGCACCGGATACTTGCCGGTTTTCGGCATGTTCTTCAGCAGGGGTTTGTCGGCCGAGCCCGGGGTGATCTGGATATAGTTCACACCGGTGATGCCTTCCGGCTCCAGGGTCGCAAAGGAGTCGGCCCGGATCGGCACGTCGCTGGTGACCTTCACCCTGGCGACAACCTTTTTCGGATCGACCTTGTCGAGCGCGATGGTGGTCACATCGCCGACCTTGATGCCGTTGAAGTGCACCTCGCCGCCTTGGGAGAGGCCGTTGACCGGCCCGTCGAAGACGATGTCGTAGGTGTCGTACTCGCGTGAGAACTGCACCCGCGCGAGCCAGACGACGAAGATCACCATGCCGACGAATAACATCAGCGAGGCGAAGCCGACCAACGCGTAGTTGGCGTTTCTTTCCATCAGTGGCGCTCTCTTGTCGGATACGCCTGGGACGTCGCCCGCCCCCGCGGTCCATTAAAGTATTCGTTGATCCAAGGGTGATCCAGTTTTTCCAGCTGCGGGATCGTGCCGACCCCGACCACCTTTTTGTCGGCGATCACCGCGACCCGGTCGCAGATGGCGTGCAGGCTGTCGAGATCGTGGGTGATCATGAAAACCGTCAGGTGCAGGCTGGCCGAAAGATCGGCGATCAGCTCGTCGAAGGCCGCCGCGCCGATGGGATCCAGCCCCGATGTCGGCTCGTCCAGGAAGACCAGCTGCGGGTCGAGCGCCAGGGCGCGGGCCAGCGCCGCGCGCTTGATCATGCCGCCGGACAGCTCGTTCGGCTTCAGCGCGCCCGCCAGCGGCGGCAGGCCGGCCAGGGCGATCTTCAGCTCGGCCAGCTCGGAGATCAGCTTGTTGGACAGCTGCGTGTGCTCATGCATCGGCGCGGCGACGTTTTCCTTGACCGTCAGGTTGGAAAACAGCGCCCCCTGCTGGAAGAGCACCCCCCAACTGCGCTCGATCGCGTCCCATTTGGCCGTCGAGGCCTGGTCCAGATCCTGGCCGAAGATCTTGACGACCCCGCCCTCCGGCACCTTCAGCCCGATCAGGGTGTTGAGCAGCACCGTCTTGCCCGCGCCCGAGCCCCCGACAACGCCGAGGACCTCGCCGCGCTTCACCTTCAGATTGAGGCCGTCATGGATCAGGTGATCGCCATATTGCGATACCAGCCCGATGACCTCGATCGGCGGCGCGTCCTCGTCGAGTTCGTCTTCTTCGATGACGTCGCTCATAGGTCGAGCTTCATGTAGAGCAGCGCGAAACAGGCGTCGATCAGGATGATCGAGAAGATGGCGTGAACCACCGCGGTGGTCACCCGGCGACCCAGCGATTCCACATCGCCGCCCACCTCCATGCCCTGCCGCGATCCGATGCCCGCGATGACCAGCGCCATGACCGGCGCCTTGGCCATGCCGAGCCAGAATTGGGTGATGCCGACATTGTCGACAATGCGATTGAAGAAGAAGCTCGGGCTCAGGCCCAGCACCGTCCAGCTGACGATCAGGCCGCCGGTCAGGCCGGCCAGGGTGGCCACGAAGGTCAAAAGCGGGATGGTGAAGAGCAGCGCGAGGAACCTGGGCAGCACCAGGGCCTCGAACGGATCGATGCCCATGATGCGCATGGCGTCGATTTCCTGGCTCATCTTCATCGCGCCGATTTCGGCGGCGAAGCTCGACGCCGAGCGGCCGGCGAGCAGCACCGCGGTGATGATGATGTTGAACTCGCGCATCACCGCGATCCCGATCAGCTCGACGGCGAAGACCTGGGCGCCGAACTGGGCCAGTTCGTTGGAGCCGAGGAAACCCACCACCGCGCCGATGAAGAAGGTGGTGATGGCGACGATGGGAATGGCGTCCAGGCCGGCGCGCTCGGCGATGTTGAAACAGGTCGCCCAGCGCATCCGCCGGGGGTGAGCCGTAATGCGCACGACCACCGTCAGCAGATGGCCGAGGAAGGCCATGGTCTCGAAGCCTTCGACCGCCACATGCACCAGGCCGCGGCCGAGGCGATCGAGCAGTTCGTGGACGGAATGGGTCGGGCGATGCGGCACCGGCTCGGCGCGCAGGGCGTGGTGGACGAGCTCCAGAAGCCTGGCCGTGCGCCGGGGCGCGACGATTTCCTTGGTCTCGACCTTGCCCTCGGCGGCGCGCAGAATCGCAAAGGCGCCGGCGGTGTCACAGCGGCCGATCGCACTCAGGTCGAGCGCCGCGCGCGGCGATTCGTGCATCACCTGGCTCAGCCGCTGTCCGGCGTCGCCCATATCGACAGCCGTCCAATCGCCACTGAGCAAGGCGGTTGCGGTGCCGTCGGCCTGCCTGACGTCGAATTTGGCGGGACTATCCATGGCCCTTTGTGGCGAGTTTGCGTCTTTGCAATGTCCGAACTTGACTAAGACCGCAATCGCGAACGAAGAGCAACTGTCTACAACCGTCGACGTTGCTCGGTTAGTCGTCGCTTAAGCCAGGTCTGCCATGTCTAGCGCCGACATGGCCGCCCGCTCCGCGCATTCTGACGTCGATGACCCGCCCGCGCGCATCCGCCTGCTCGGCGGCGATATGGACGCGGTCACGCCCGCGGCGGTGATCGCCTTCGCCGAGAAGCGTATCCGCGGCGGCCTGGGCGGCGTCATCGCCAACCACAATCTGCACAGCCTCTACTGGCTGCGCCGCGACCCCGAGATGGCCGACTTCTATCGCGGCGCCGACCTGGTCGAGATCGACTCGCGGCCGCTGATCGCCTGGGGCCGCTGGCTGGGCCATCCCGTCGGGATCGAGCACCGCGCCACCTATCTCGACTGGCGCGAGGCCTTCTGGCGCGCGGCTCGGGCCGGCGGCTGGCGGGTCTTCCAGCTCGGCGGCGCGCCCGGCGTCGCCGAACAGGCGGCCGAGGCGCTGCGGCGCCGCTGGCCAGGCGTCGAGATCGGCGTGCGGCACGGCTATTTCGACCTCGACGATGCGAAAGAGGCCGAGGCGGTCGTCGAGACCATCCGCGACTGGCGTCCCGACGTGCTGTTCGTCGGCATGGGCATGCCGCGCCAGGAACGCTGGGTGGCGCGCCATCGCACAGCCCTGCCGCCTTGCGTCATCTTCACCGTCGGCGCGGCCTTCGACTACGAGGCCGGCGTCACGCCGACGCCGCCGCGCTGGAGCGGCCGGCTGGGGCTGGAATGGCTGTTCCGGTTCGCCGCCGAGCCGTCGCGGCTGTTCAGCCGCTATTTCATCGAGCCCTGGAGCCTGATCGGCCCGGCCCTGGCCGACCTCAGAGGCCGCTAGGCCCTAAGCAGGACTGCTGGCCAAAGCGGCGGTTGGGCGCCGGCTATTTTTAGCCACGAAAACCGCGAAAACACGAACAGGCCGAGGTGTTTCAGAACCCGAGCTGCTTGAGGCGCGCCTTCGGCGCGCAGTCCTGTTTTCGTGTTTTTCGTGGTTCGAGTCTCTTCAGCGCAGCGGGATGCGCTTGCGCAGCCAGGCGCTCACCGCCCAGGCGTGGCTGTCGTGGCGCAGGCGCAGCAGCGCCTCGTTCGGGTCGAGCCAGACCAGGGCGTGGCTGTCCTCGATCTTCAGTTCCGGGTGCTCGTGCCTGAGTTCGGCCTCGAAGAAGCCGCCCTGGCTGAGGAAGGGCTCGTCGTGGGCGCTGATCATGTACTGCTCGGCCCGCGTCACCAGCTCGCCCGGCTCGACCGCCAGACCGGTCTCCTCGCCGAATTCGCGGACCAGGGCCTGGGCCTCGCTCTCGCCCTCGTCGATCCCGCCGCCCGGCAGATCGAAAAACGGCGCCCGATCCGGCAGGCTGACATTGACCAGCGCCAGCCGCCCCTCGTGCTCCAGCAGGCCGTAGGCCGCCGGCCGGTCGGTATAGGCGAGCCCCGGTCGGGCCTCGCCGAAACGTAGGGAAGCATCAGCCATCTAGTCCTCGCCGTAGAGCGCGTCGTAGGGATCGAGGCCGTCCTTGACGATCGCCTCGACGGTGATCGCCGGATAGCCGATCGAGCCCCTGGCGCTGGCTTGCCAGGCCGCGACGGTCAGGTCGCGCAGCTCGGCGGCGCCGGCCGCGACCCGGGCCACGGCGAAGGCGCGGCCGGTGGGATTGGCCCCGGCCATGCCGCCGGCCTTCTGCATCGCGTAGAAGGGCGCGACGCTGGCCGCGGTCTGGGCCAGATAGTCGGCGGTGCAGACCTCGATCGCCGCGCAGGCCCTCGGCGACGGCATCGCCCTTTGCACGGCGGCCAGGCTGACGAACTGGCGCACGAATATCCCCTCGAAGGGGCCGTGCACCTTGTCCTGGGTGAAGCCGCGCGGGTTCGGATAGGCGCCCCAGCCGTTGTAGTGGACCGAGACGTGCATGGGCTGGCTGCCGTCGCCGACATAGTGCGACCAGTCGCCGAGGTCGGACAGGATCAGCTGCTCGCGGCGGGCCAGGTCGTGCCGCAGCCAGGCCTCGCGCACCGGATCGCGCTCGCGCGGAATGGCCGCCGTCAGCACCCGCCAATAGGCGAAGTCCTTGGTCAGCTGCTGCCAGCCGTCGATGATCGAATAGGGCAGATAGCCGGCGTGGTAGCTGTCCGAACCCACCGCCCTGAGCGCTTCGTCGTATTCGGCGCGGGTCAGCGGCAGGGCGTTCAGCGACGGGCCGCCGAGCACCTTGCCGTTGTCGTCGATGTCGACGAAGTGGCCGGGGTCGCGGGCGGAGTCGTGGGTCTTGCCGGCGCCTTTCCAGCGATCGGGTTCGCGCGCCAGTTCGCCAAGATCCTCGATGGCCTGGGGGGTATGCAGGAAGGCCGGCAGGTCCGGCGGCAGGGCGGCGGCGGCCGCCTGGCCGATCAGCCGGTGGCCGGTCGCGCCCCAGGCCAGCGCCCGTGGCGCCTGGGCCAGCGACAGCAGCGCGCAGGCCACGGCGGCGAGGCGGACAGAGGGACGACGGTGGCGCATGGCGAACTCGATCAGCTGATGTTGAGCGCGGTCTCGACCCGGCCGATCCAGCCGGGCAGGTTGGGAAAGCCGTCCAGGTCGAAGCCGCCCTCGCCAGCCCAGCGGGTATAGGCGACCAGCGCGACATCCGCGAGACTGACCCGCTCCCCGACCAGGAATTCAGCATCGGCCAGGGCGTCCTCCAGCCGCCGCAGGGCGGCCAGGCCGCGCTCGACCAGCTTGGGGTCGAGCGAGGCGACCGGCTGGCCGAGATGTTTCACCCGAAAGCGGGCGACGGCGACGTAGGGTTCGTGGCTGTATTGTTCCCAAAACAGCCACTCGAACATTTTCGCCCGTTCGTACGGGTCTGCCGGAATCAGCGGCGAACCTTCCGCCATGTGCAGAATAATGGCGTTGGATTGGGCAAGCGCGCGCCCGTCGGCGAGAATTACGGTGGGGACCTGACCGGCCGGATTCAGCGCCAGAAAGGCCTCGGTCCGCGTCTCGCCGGTGAGCACATCGGTCTCGATCCAGTCGTAGGAAAGCCCGACAAGATCCGCTGTCCATTTCACTTTCAGGCAATTGCCCGAAGTCGAGTCGCCGTAGATTCGCACGCCCATCACCGCCCTCCTGCCCGACGTCCGACATAGCGACGATCGGCGTCCGCGCCAATCTCACGATGACGGCATCGGGGTTGACCTCGAAGGTCACGCCTGTAGGACTCCGACCCTATCGAGACGAGAAACGGACGGGGGGACCGCTGATGAGGCGCATCCTGGCATGCCTCGCCGCGCTTGCGCTTAGCGCTGCAACTTCAGCGGCTTACGCGCAAGGCTACGACCCGATCGGCGACATTATCGCCGGGGTCAATCAATCGGCGCTGGAAAACGCCACCGCCTGGGGGCTCAAGGCGACGATCTACCATGGCGGCGGCGGCATGAGCACGCGCGACTCCCTGGGTTGCAAGGTCTCGCCGATGCGCACGGTGGCGATCGACCGCGCCCTGATCACCCGCGGCGCCATCCTGTTCATCAAGGAAACGGTCGGGTTGCTGCTGCCCGGCGGCGGCGTCCACGACGGCTATTGGTACGCCTCGGACACCGGCGGGCTGATCAAGGGCCAGCGCATCGACCTCTTCTCCGGTCCAGGCGCCGGCTCGATGAAACCGCTGGAGCCGCTGAACCTGCACACGCTCACCGTCACCAAGGTCGGCGAGTTCAAAGGCTGCCCGCCGATCGACGGCGGCCTCAAGAGCACGACCGTCGCGGCGCTCAGCCCCCCGAAGCCGTCAGCTTTCGACAAAGGCGCGTTCGAGCACGAAATCGCCGGGATTGGCGACCGCCCCCTCGTCGAAGCCGCGGTCGATCAGCAGAGCCTTGAGGTCGGCGAGGACGGAGGGGCCGCCGCACAGCATCAGCCGGTCGCGGTCCGGGTCGAGTTCCGGCAGTCCGATGTCGGCGAATAGCCGGCCCGACTGGATCAGGTCGGTGATCCGGCCCTGGTTGACGAACGGCTCGCGCGTCACCGTCGGATAGTAGATCAGCTTCGGCGCCACCAGCTCGCCGAGGTCCGGATCGTTCGGCAGGCCGTCGGACAGCAGTTCGCGATAGTTCAGGTCGGCGACCTCGCGCACCGTGTGGGTGACCACCACATGGTCGAACCGCTCATAGACCTCCGGATCGCGCACCAGGCTGAGGAAGGGCGCCAGCCCGGTGCCGGTGCCGAGCAGATAGAGGGTGCGGCCGGGCTTCAACCCATCCAGGATCAGCGTCCCGGTGGGCTTCTTGCCGACCAGGATCTCGTCGCCCTCGCGGATCTTCATCAGGTGCGAGGTCAGCGGGCCGTCCGGCACCTTGATCGAATAGAATTCCAACTCGTCCGCATAGTGGGCCGAGGCGATCGAATAGGCGCGCAGCAGCGGCTTGCCGTCGATCTCCAGGCCGAGCATGACGAACTGGCCGCTCAAGAAACGCAGGCCGGCGTCACGCGTGGTGTGCAGCGAAAACAGCGACGGCGTCCAATGGTGCAGCCGGGTCACGCGTTCGACATAGAAGGCCCCGCGGGCCTTGGCCGGCGCGGCGGCGGTGGCGTCTTGCATCAACTGTTCCATGCTTTTCGGCGTCGCTCAGATGTCGCCGCCCACTTCGGTCGCGGGCGTGGCGTGGTCAAGATGGATACCGCATTCGGTCTTGTCGGATCCCGCCCAGCGGCCGGCGCGGGTGTCGCCGCCCTCCTCCACCGGCGCCGTGCAGGGCCAGCAGCCGATCGAGGGATAGCCGAATTCCACCAGCGGGTGCGGCGGCAGGTCGTGCTCGGCGGCATAGGCGTCGAGCTCGGCCTTGGTCCAGTTGGCCAGCGGATTGAATTTGATCTGGGTTTCGCCCTGTTCGACCACCTGCAGGCGCATGCGGTCGCCGCCCTGGAAGCGCTTGCGGCCGGTGATCCAGCCGTCGAAGCCCTCGAGCGCCCGATCCAGCGGCAGCACCTTGCGGATATGGCAGCAGGCGTCGGTATTGGTCTTCCACAGGTCCGCGCCCGGATCGTGAATGGCCAGGTCCTGGAATTGCGGCCGCAAGTCTCGTACGTCGGTCAGGCCCAGCCTGGCGACCAGCGACTTGCGATAGTCCAGCGTCTGGCCGAACAGCATGCCGGTATCCAGGAACAGCACCGGGATGTCCGGCTTGATCTGGGCGGCCATGTGCAACAGCACCGCCGACTCCGCGCCGAACGACGAGACCATCGCCACCTTGTCGCCGAACAGGTCGATGGCGGCGCGCAGGATGGCTTGCGGCTCGGCGTCGCGCAGTTCGGCGTTCAGCCGGGCGACCAGATTGGCCGCATCTTCGCCGTCATACGCCATGACTGGCCTCCCGCCGCTCGACGTAGATGGGTTCCAGCGCGTCGGCGGCGCGCTGATAGACGTGACGGAAGTCGCCGGCGGCCTGGGCCCAGGCTTGCGCGGTCGAGCCGTCGACCGGCGCGAAGGCGTCGAAACCGCAGCGCACCATGAAGCGCGCCTGTTCGCGCCATACGTCGCCGACCGCCCTCACCTCGCCCTGGTAGCCGTAGCGTTCGCGCAACAGCGCCGCCGACGAGAAGGCCCGCCCATCGCGAAAGGTCGGGAAGACCAGGGCCACGACCGAAATCCTCGGCAGGTCGTAAGCCAGGTCATCGACGGACTCGCCGGCCTCGACGCGGACGCCGATATCGCGGCCGTCGGCGAACAGCGCCTCGCCCTCGGTCTGGAACCGGCCGAGCGAGATGATCACGTCGCCCTTGGGCGCCGATTCGTCGTCGGCGACGCAGGTGAAGCGGTCGTCGGCGGCGACGAACCGGCCGTCGATCAGCCTAATGAGCTTCGGCATAGACCGCCTCCTTGAAAGGCTGCAGACCGGTGCGGCGGTAGGTGTCGAGGAAGCGCTCGCCATCGCGGCGTTCGCGCAGATAGACCTCGACCAGATCGTCGATGGCGCCGGCGACCCGTTCGGCCGGCAGGGCGGGCCCGAGGATCTTGCCGACCTCGGCGTCTTCGGCGCCGGAGCCGCCCAGGGTGAGCTGGTAGAATTCCTCGCCCTTCTTATCGACGCCGAGAATGCCGATGTGGCCGACATGGTGGTGGCCGCAGGCGTTGATGCAGCCGGAGATCTTGATCTTCAGCTCGCCGACCCGCTCGGCCAGATCGGGATCGGCGAAGCGCCGGGCGATGTCCTGGGCGATCGGGATGGCGCGGGCATTGGCCAGGGCGCAATAGTCCAGGCCCGGGCAGGCGATGATGTCGCTGACCAGGTTGATGTTGGCGCTGGCCAGACCCGCGGCCTTCAGCCCCGCATGGACGGCGGCCAGGTCGTCGAGCGCCACGTGCGGCAGGACCAGGTTTTGCTCGTGGGTCACCCGCACCTCGCCCATGGAATAGCGCTCGGCCAGATCGGCCAGGGCCTCCATCTGCTCGGCGCTGCAGTCGCCCGGCGTCTCGCCGACGGTCTTCAGCGA
>DASYAQ010000402.1:0-3801 GCA_036501225.1 Caulobacteraceae bacterium
CGCAGACCTACCTGGCCTGGATCGCGATAAACGCCGCCTTCAAGCTCGACGCGGGTAACGATTGATAGGAGCACGGCGCCATCGAGGGCTGCTATTTTTGCGGTTATGGTCGGGTCGCCGTCCCGCAAACCGATGGCGACGCTGGTGTCGAGGACGAAGGCCACGCCCTAGAGACCACGGCGTTCCGGTATTGGGTCGGTGTCGCGAACCTCAACCTCCGCCGGGCGGGGCAGTTCTGCCAGTCGCGCCACAAGATCCTTTACCGATGGTCGCGAAGGAAAGATGGTCAACACATCGCCCGAACGAACGATGGTGACGTCGACGTCACGGCCAAAAGCCACGTCGCGTGGCAGGCGCACGGCTTCGCTATTGCCGCTCCGAAAAGTCCGGCTATCGGCAACGCTCATTGGGGCCTCCTGTCGTCATCACACGTATATCCGCAAGTCGGCCGGCGCGCAATCTCATCGTAAGCGCAGCAGCGCCATCAGTCGGGCGCGGGTCTCGCCGTCGGCGGCGCCGTCGATGCGGTCGGGGCGCCAGTGGCGCTGGAAGGCGGTGATGGTGAGGACCGTGGCCTCGTCGTAGCGGCCGGAAGGCGCGCAATCGTAGCCCAGGCGGGTCAGGCCGGCCTGCAGGGCGAAGACGGCGGTGCTCTCCTCGCCGCGTTGCAAGGGCGCGCCGGGCGCGGGCGGCGGCTCGGCCCAGAGACCGAAGCCGGCCTCGGCCAGGGCCTTCCAGGGAAAGAGCTCGCCAGGATCGAGCTTGCGGTCGGGCGCCACGTCGGAGTGGCCGATGATGCGGGCGTCGGTCACGTCCCAGCGTTCGCGGATGCCGGCCAGCAGATCGAGCAGCACCGCGATCTGCACCTCGGGAAAGGCGCGATAGCCCCAGTCGTGGCCCGGATTGACCAGTTCGACGCCGATGGAAACGCCGTTCAGGTTGCGCTCGCCCTTCCAGAAGGAAACGCCGGCATGCCAGGCGCGCCGTTCCTCGGGCACCAGGGCGAAGGCGCGGCCATCCTCCTCGATCAGGTAGTGGGCGGAGACCTTGGACTCCGGGTCGCGCAGGCGGGCGAGCGCCTCGTCGCCGGTCGGCATGCCGGTATAGTGCAGCACCACCAGGTCGGGCGGCGCGGTGCGGGCGTCGAAATTCGGTGAAGGCGCGTCGATGAACCGCATCGGGCGCTAAACGCAGGACCTAGCGGCCGTGCTGATCCCAGCCGTAGGCGACCCAGGAGCCGCCGCCCAGATGACGCGCCTCGATGATGTCGCTGTTGCTGCGCCGCATCGTGCGCCGGGCGCGCAGCGCGAGGCCCGCGAAGACCAGCAGGACCGAGGCCATGAGCGCGATGACCACCAGGCTGGCGGCGAAGACCACGGCCAGCACCGCGGCGATCGCCGCCGCGCAGACGGTGGCGATGACGCCGCCAACCCAGGCCAAGGGCTTCCACGCCACATTGATCAGGGGCGCCCGGCGGCTCGACAATCGTTCCATCGCGTTCTCTTTCGTCGCGGCCACGAGTGTTAATCCTATGTCCGCCCTAAACAGGCGTCTCGTCAACCGATTGGGCGCTCGTTGGCATGCTATGCCAATACGTTGAGCAAGCCGCTAAGGATCAATCGGCAACGGCCAGATCACGAGGATATGACCACCAGCGGCGGCGACATATTCGACTTCTGGATCGATCGCGGCGGCACCTTCACCGACGTGATCGGGCGTTCCGGCGACGGTCGCCTGGCCACACTGAAGCTGTTGTCGGCCTCGCCGGCCTATGCGGACGCGGCGGTCGAGGGCATGCGGCGGATGCTGGGCGTCGCCGCCGACGCGGCCTTTCCGGCCAGCCGCGTGGGCGCGATCAAGCTCGGCACGACCGTGGCGACCAATGCCCTTCTCGAGCGCAAGGGCGCGAAAACCCTCTTCATCGCCACCGCGGGATTCGCCGACGCCCTGGTTATCGGCGACCAGACCCGGCCCAGCCTGTTCGCCCTGGACATCGAAAAGCCGGCGGCGCTCTACGCCGGGGTGGTCGAGGCCGATGAACGGCTGGACGCCACGGGCGCGGTGCTTCGCCCGCTCGATGGCGCGGCCCTGGCCGAGCGGCTGGAGGCCGCCGTCGCCAATGGCTTCACCTCGGCCGCGATCGCCTTTTTGCACGCCGACCTGAACCCTGTGCACGAGCTGGAGGCCGGTGAGATCGCGCGGGCGGCGGGGTTCGGATTCGTCGCCCTGTCGCACCAGGTCTCGCCGGCGCCGCGCTATATCCCGCGCGCCGAGACCACCGTCGCCGACGCCTATCTGACGCCGGTGGTCAGGGCCTATGCGGAGCAATTGGCGCAGGCCGTCGGCGGGGCGGCGCTTTATTTCATGACCTCGGCCGGGGGCCTGGTCCGCGCCGAGGCTTTTCGCGGGCGCGACGCGGTGGTCTCCGGTCCGGCCGGGGGCGTGGTGGGCGTGGCGCGGACCGCGGAAGCCGCCGCCGCGCCGGCCGTGCTCGGCTTCGACATGGGCGGCACCTCGACCGACGTCTGCCGTTTCGCCGGCGCGCTGGAGCGGCGCGATACCGCCAGGGTGGCGGGCGTGCGGCTGCGCAGCCCCATGCTCGATGTCGAGACGGTGGCGGCCGGCGGCGGCTCGATCCTGGCCTTCGATGGCCTGCGCGCCCGAGTAGGACCGGCCAGCGCCGGCGCCGATCCAGGTCCGGCGGCCTACGGGCGCGGCGGCCCGGCGACCATCACCGACGCCAACCTGGTGCTCGGCCGCATCGACGCGAGCGCATTCCCCTCGGTGTTCGGGCCGGGTCAGGATCAGTCTCTGGACGTCGCGGCGGCGCGGGCGCGGCTGGGCGAACTGGCGACCGCGATGGACGCGGCCAGCCCGGAAGCCGCGGCGAAGGGCTTCATCGCCGTCGCCGTGGAGCAGGCCGCCCAGGCCATCCGGCGCATCTCGACCGAGCGGGGGTTCGATCCGCGTGGCCACGCCCTGGTCGCCTTTGGCGGGGCTGCGGGGCAGATCGCCTGCTGGGTCGCCGAGTCGCTGGGTTGCAATGAGGTCTTGTCGCCGCGCTATGCCAGCCTGCTCTCGGCCTGGGGCATCGGCCAGGCGCGCATGCGCAGCCTGAAGCGGGCGGGCCTTGAGCGGCGGCTGGACGGCGATGGACTCACCGCCGCGATTGCCCTCGCCGACCGTCTGACCGATGAGGCGAGGGCGGAACTCGCCGCCCAGGACGCCGCGCCGGAGACGATCGGCCGGCGGCTGCGCTTGCGCTACGACGGCGCGGACGCCGAACTCCTGGTCGCCTTCGGCGCGGCCGACGCGGTGCGGGCGGCATTCGAGGCGGCGCATCGCCGGCTGTTCGGCTTTGTCGAACCGGCGCTGTCCATCCTGATCGCCGGGGTCGAGGTCGAGGGCGAAGCCGGCGGCGATCCGGCGGCGGCCGTCGCGGCCGAGCCCTCCGCCGGCATGAGCGGAAAACAAGACGGTAAGACGGTCGCCGCCGAGTCGCTGACCGGGCCGCGCGACGGCCCGATCCTGATCGTGCGTGGCGACACCCAGATCGCGGTGGCGGCCGGATGGCGGGCGGCGCCGGCGGCCGACGGGCTGATCCGATTGCGCCGCCTTGGCGGCCCTGGGGTCGCGGCCGCGCTCGACGACGCCGCCGATCCGGTGACGCTGGAGCTGTTCAACCGCCGCTTCATGGGCGTGGCCGAGGCCATGGGCGCGGCGCTGGAGCGCACCGCCCATTCGGTCAACATCAAGGAGCGTCTGGACTTCTCCTGCGCCCTGTTCGACGCGGGCGGCGGC
>DASYAQ010000403.1:0-2551 GCA_036501225.1 Caulobacteraceae bacterium
CGGCTGGCCTATCGGATGCTGGGCTCGGTCGCCGAGGCCGAGGACGTGGTGCAGGACGCCTGGCTGCGCTGGCGCGGCGCCGACGCCGAGGCGATCGACAATCCGGCCGCCTGGCTGGTGCGCGCCACGACCCGGCTCTGCATCGACCGGCTGCGCGCCGCCAAGACCCGGCGCGAGGCCTATCGCGGGCCCTGGCTTCCCGAGCCGCTGGTCGAAGACTTCGCCAGCGATCCGCTGGAGCGCGCCGAGGAGGTCTCGGTGGCCTTCCTGCTGGCGCTGGAGCGGCTGTCGCCGCTGGAGCGGGCGGTCTTTCTGCTGCACGACGTGTTCGACGCCGACTATGCCGACATCGCCGAGACCCTGGACCGAAGCGAGGTCGCCTGCCGCCAGCTCGCCGCCCGCGCCAGGGCCCATGTCCGCGACGCGCGGCCGAGGTTCCAGGTTCCGGACGACGAGGCGGCGCGGCTGGCGCTGGCCTTCATGGACGCCGCCCGCCGCAACGACCTGACCGCGCTGAAGGGGCTTTTGGCCGAGGACGCGGTGCTGATCAGCGACGGCGGCGGCAAGCGCAAGGCGGCGCTCAGACCCATGATCGGCCGCGACGACGTCATCGCCCTGATCACGGGCCTCACCTGGCGCGGCTCGATCCCCATGGCCGGCGACATCCGCCTGGCGCGCATCAATGGCGCCTTCGGGGTGGTGCTGCAGGCGAACGACGGGGTGTTGACCATCGCCTTCGAGCCCGGCGAGGACGGCAAGCTGGCGGCCATCTACATGGTGCGCAACCCCGACAAGCTCGGCCACGTTGCGCGCGCATAAGCGCATCGACTCAGGCCTAATCGCGCTATGATGGGGGCGTGCGCTTCGATGAACGCTTCCTCGACGAGATCAAGTCGCGCCTGCGCCTGTCCGACGTGATCGGCCGCAGCGTGAAGCTGCGCCGCCAGGGCCGCGAGTTCGTCGGCCTCTCGCCCTTCACCAAGGAACGCACGCCGTCGTTTTTCGTCAATGACGACAAGGGCTTCTTCCACGACTTCTCGTCGGGCAAGAACGGCGACCTGATCAGCTTCCTGCAGGAGACCGAACGGCTGAGCTTCGTCGAGGCGGTCGAGCGACTGGCGGCCGAGGCGGGCGTGGCGCTGCCGGCGCCCGATCCGCGCGCCGCCGAGCAGGAGCGCGAGCGCCAGACCCTGTCCGACTGGCTGGAGCTGGCGGCCAAGTGGTTCGAGGCCGAACTGCGCCGGCCCATCGGCGCCGACGCCCGCGCCTATCTGCTGCGGCGCGGCCTGCCGGAGACGGAGTGGGGGCGGTTTCGCCTGGGCTTTTCGCCGTCCGGGCGCATGGCGCTGAAGGACTATCTGGTGGCCAAGGGCGCCCAGCCCGGCGCGCTGGTCGAGGCGGGCCTGCTCATCGCCCCGGAAGACGGCGGCGGCGCGCCCTACGACCGCTTCCGCGACCGCATCATCTTTCCGATCGCCGATGCGCGTGGTCGGGTCATCTCGTTCGGCGGCCGGGCGATGGATCCGGAGGCGCGCGCCAAGTACCTGAACGGGCCGGAGACCGGGCTCTTCCACAAGGGCGCCACCCTCTACGGCCTTGGCGAGGCGCGCAGGCTGATGTCGGCCGGCGGACAGGGGACCAGCCTGGTGGTGGTCGAGGGCTATATGGACGCCATCGCCTGCCAGCGCGCCAATGTGCCGGCCGTGGCGCCGCTGGGGACGGCGCTGACCGAGGAACAGATGGAGGCGCTGTGGCGGCTCGATCCGGAGCCGGTGCTGTGTTTCGACGGCGACGGCGCCGGCCAGCGGGCCGCCTCGCGGGCCATCGACCGGGCCCTCCCGCTGCTGAAGCCGGGCCGCTCGTTCCAGTTCGCCATTCTGACTGGCGGCAAGGACCCCGACGACGTGCTGCGCGACCAGGGCGCGGCGGCGCTGAAGGCCCAGCTCGGCAAGACCACGCCCTTTGTCGAGGCGCTGTTCACCCGCGAGCGCGATGTCGAGCCGCTGGATACGCCCGAGCGGCGCTCGGCCTTCAAGGCGCGGTTGCGCACCGCCGCCGCCGCGATCGCCGACAAGGAGCTGGCCGGCGCCTATCGCGACGACTTTTATAAGCGCTTCGACGCCCTGTTCGGCCCCGCCCAGGCGGCGCAGCGACCGGCGCGTGCGGCATGGCGTCGCGACTTTCGCCGCCCGGCCTATGCCGACGCGCCGCTCACCGCCGAGGGCCGCGCGGCCGGCCGCACCCTTCGCCGCGCGCCCGAGCCGGTGCCCGCCGCACTGGCCAAGGCGGCGCTTGCCGATCCCGCGCGGATGGACGTGCATCTGGAGGCGATGGAAGCGCGGGGATTCGGCGATCCCGCGCTCGATCAATTGGCCAAGGAAATCATTCGTCTGCGACTTGACGCCGACTGCCTTGACTCCGAGGCCCTCGCACGCCATTTGGCGGCTGAAGGATTCGGCGCGTTGCTAGGCGAGATCGACAAGGCGGCCTCTAAGTCAGGCGCGCCTTTCCTCAGTTCGGATGTATCGCTCACGCTCGCCAGATCCCAGTG
>DASYAQ010000404.1:0-1670 GCA_036501225.1 Caulobacteraceae bacterium
CGGGCGCGGACCGCCGCCAGGATGGCGTCCTTGTCCTTGAAGTAGCGGTAGGGGGTCATGGCGCTGACCCCGAGTTCGGCGGCCATCTGGCGGATGGTCACCGCCTCGGCCCCGTGCTCGGCGAAGAGGCGCTCGGCGACATCGCACAGGCGATCGCGGAAGCGGGCGAGGTCATTGTCAGTCAGGATCTTGGGCATTGGCTCATCCCGGGGCGACTCGCGCGCGAATTTTCCACTTGCCGTACTCTAATTTTTACGACATAAATTTACAACGTAATTTTATAGCACGCCCAATCAGATCGGGAGGATGACATGGACGGCTCGCAGACGATCAACCCCTATCTCACGGGCAACTACGGCCCGGTGCGCGACGAGCTCGACGCGCCGTTGAGGGTTACGGGCGAACTGCCGAAGGACCTGGCCGGCACCCTCTATCGCAACGGGCCCAACCCGCAGTTCGAGCCGCGCGGCGACTATCACTGGTTCGGCGGCGACGGGATGATCCACGGCTTCTTCGTCGAGGACGGCCAGGCGCGCTACCGCAACCGCTGGGTGCGGACGCCGAAGTGGACCATCGAGAACGCCGCTGGCCAAGCTCTCTTCGGAACCTTCGGCAATCCGCTGACCAGCGATCCCTCGGTGATCGGCAAGGACGGCGGCGTCGCCAACACCAACATCATCTGGCACGCCGGCAAGCTGATGGCCCTCGAGGAGGGCCATATGCCCACCGAACTCGATCCCGTGACCCTGGAGACCCGGGGCTACGCCGAGCGCTACCGCGGGCGGGTGACGGCCCATCCCAAGATCGACCCGGAGAGCGGCGAGATGATGTGGTTCGCCTATATGGCGGGCGAAACGCCGTTCAGCCGGACCGTCTCCTATGGCGTCACCGACGCGGCCGGGAATGTTGTCCGCCGCGACGATTTCGAGGCGCCCTACTGCAGCATGGTGCACGATGTCCTGGTGACCAAGCGCCAGGCCCTCTTCCCGATCCTGCCGTTGACCGGCAGCCTGGAGCGGGCGATGAGCGGCGGCGCGCCGTTCGCCTGGGAGCCGGAAAAGGGCGCCTTCGTCGGCGTCATGGCCCGCGACGCGTCGGTCGAGACGATCCGCTGGTTCGAGGTTGAGCCCAACTATGTCTTTCACCCGATGAACATGTGGGAGGAGGGCGAGAAGATCTTCGCCGATGTCATGGAATATCCGGCCGCGCCGCTCTTCCCGCTGGCCGACGGCACGCGCACCCGGGACCAGTCGGCGACGCTGGTCCGCTGGACCTTCGACCTCGCCGGCGATTCCAACGTCGTGAAACGCCAGCGGCTGGACGACATGGCCGGCGAGTTCCCGAGGTTCGACGAGCGTCACGCGGGCCTCGCCTATCGCCACGGCTGGTTCGCCGCCAATACGGAGAGGGACGGCCGGATCGGCTTCGACGCCATCGCCCATTTCGATCATGCCACCGGCAAGCGGACCGACTACCGCCTGCCGGAGGGCGACACCGCCGGCGAGCCGATCTTCGTACCGCGCAAGGCGGATGCCGCCGAGGGCGACGGCTGGCTGCTGTCGGTGATCTATCGCGGCGGCGAGGACGTCAGCGACCTGGCGGTGTTCGAGGCCCAGGATGTCGCCGCCGGCCCGATCGCCACCGCCCGCGCCCCGCGCCGCGTGCCCTTC
>DASYAQ010000405.1:0-1618 GCA_036501225.1 Caulobacteraceae bacterium
AGAGCCTGGGATGAGTTCGGTCTTGCGCAGCGCCGTTACCGGGGTGGGGGGATACCTGCCGGCCAATCTGGTCACCAACGACGACCTGTCCAAGGTGGTGGACACCAACGACGCCTGGATCGTCGAGCGCACCGGCATCCACGCGCGTCATCGCGCCGCACCCGACGAGGCGGCTTCCGACCTGGCCGTCGCGGCGGCGATCAAGGCGTTGGCCGCCGCCGGCCGCACCCCCGCCGAGATCGACCTGATCATCGTGGCCACCACCACGCCGGACCTGACCTTCCCCGCCACCGCCGCCATCGTGCAGCGCAAGCTGGGCGCGCCCGTCGGCATCGCCTTCGACGTCCAGGCGGTCTGTTCCGGCTTCGTCTATGCGCTCAGCGTCGCCGACGGCTTCGTGGCCAGGGGCATGAGCCGCTGCGCCCTGGTCATCGGCGCGGAGACCATGACCCGGCTGATGGACTGGACCGACCGCGGCACCTGCGTGCTGTTCGGCGACGGCGCCGGCGCGGTGGTGCTGGAGCCCGTCCCGGGCCGGGGCGACGCCGGCGACCGCGGCCTGCTCGGCTTCGCGCTGCGCTGCGACGGGACCAAGCAGGACCTGCTCTATGTCGACGGCGGCCCCTCGACCAGCGGCACGGTCGGCCATCTGCGCATGCAGGGCAGGGAGGTCTTCCGCCACGCGGTGGTGAATATTTCCGAGGCGGTCAGAGCCGCGGCGATCGACGCCGGGGTCGAGCTGTCGGCCGTCGACTGGTTCATTCCGCACCAGGCCAACCAGCGCATCCTGGCCGGCGTGGCGCATCGGTTGGGCATCGAGCACGAGCGGGTGATCTCCACCGTGGCCGATCACGCCAACACTTCGGCGGCCTCGATTCCGCTGGCCTGGGCCCAGGCGATCGACGACGGCCGCATCAAGCCGGGCCAGCTCCTGCTGGTCGAAGCCATGGGCGGCGGCCTGACCTGGGGCGCCTGCGTCATCAGATTCTGAAGCTCCTGCTCGGAAGCCTTTGACTCGACGCGGACTTCGCGGCATGCACGGAGCGGTAGCCATATGTTTGCGGGGGCGCATCCGATGAAGGGCGAAACGCTAACACGCGCGGATCTCTGCGAAGCGGTGCACGAAGAGGTGGGTCTGACCCGCCAGGACTGCGCCGGCCTGGTCGAGCGCACCCTGGATCTGATCGCCGAGGCGCTGCAGGCGGGCAAGACCGTCAAGCTCTCCGGCTTCGGGGTCTTCCAGGTTCGTTCCAAGCGCGCGCGCATGGGGCGCAATCCGAAAACCGGCGAGCCGGCGGCGATCCAGCCGCGCCGCGTGATCGGTTTTCGCGCCTCCCAGGTGATGAAGGCCCGCGTCGACAAGGGCATGGACGGCTAGGGGAGCGATGGCCAAGGGACCGGAAGCGTTCCGCACCATATCCGAAGCCGCCGAAGAGCTCGGTGTGCCGCAACATGTGCTGCGCTTCTGGGAAACGCGGTTTTCCTTCATCCGCCCGATGAAACGGGCCGGCGGCCGGCGCTTCTACCGGCCCCAGGACATCATCGTGCTGCGCGGCGTCCAGCGCCTGCTGCACGATGAGGGCTACACCATCAAGGGCGTCCAGCGCCTGCACCGCGA
>DASYAQ010000406.1:0-3122 GCA_036501225.1 Caulobacteraceae bacterium
ACCCCTGCCGACGCTTCGCCCCCGGCCTCACGGCCGACGACGCACGGCTCGGGGCCGATGCGGGTCGCTAATCCTTCACCGTAGTGGACTTCCACCACCTACTCCTCGCCGGCCTCCCGGCGCACTGTCCCCAATTTCCCGGGAGAAGTCTTAAGCGTGCGGATGGGCGCTGGCGTAGGCTGAGAGCAGGCCCGCGGCGTCGACGTCGGCGTAGCGCTGGGTGGTCGACAGCGAAGCGTGGCCGAGCAGTTCCTGGATGACCCGCAAGTCGGCGCCGGCGCCCAGCAGATGGGTCGCGAACGAATGGCGCAGCGCGTGCGGCGTGGCGCTGGCCGGCAGGCCGAGGCGGCCGCGCAGCTTCTGCATCAGGGCCTGGGCGTGGCGCGGGCTCAAGTGGCCGCCGCGGATGGCGCGGAACAGCGGCGCGTTGGGCGCCAGTTCGACTGGAAGCTCCGCCAGATAGGCGTCGATCGCCTCGGCCACCGCCGGCAGCACCGGCACCAGCCGGGTCTTGCCGCCCTTGCCCGTGATGCGAAGACTGTCACTAAACGGCACGTCGGCGCGGGTCAGGCTGAGCGCCTCGGAGATGCGCAGGCCGCAGCCCCAGAGCAGGGTGAGCAGGGCCGCGTCGCGCGCGCCCCGCCAGTCGTCGCGCTCGGGCTCGAAGCTCGCCTCCTCGATCAGGCCGCGGGCCTGGTCCTCGGAGACCGGCCTGGGCGCGCCGGCCGGCAGGCGCGGGCCGCGCACCAGGCCGATGGCGGCGTTGGGCGTATCCAGCCGGCGGTCGAGAAAGCGGTGGAAGGTGCGGATGGCCGAGAGCGCCTGCGACACCGAGCGCGGCGACAGCGGCCGCTCGCCCGAGCGCCGATGCGCCAGATACGCACGCATGTCGGCGGCGGAAACGTCGCTCATCGCGCCAAGCGTCAGGCTCTCGCCGCGATGGCGTTCGAGAAAGGCCAGGTAGGCGGCCACCCCGTCGCCATAGGCGCGCACGGTGCGCGGCGAGGCGCGCCGCTCGTTGGCCAGATGCTCAAGCCAGGCGGCCAGGGCATCGCTTGCCGTGATCAGAGCACCGGCCATCGCTCGGCCGTCCGCTCGATCACCCGGGCCAGGAAGGCGACCAGTTCGGCGCCCATCTCCTCGGTGAAGCCGTTGGGCTCGGCGGAGCCGAAGGCCAGCACGCCCTGGCGCGCCGGGGTCCAGATGGCCATGCGCGCCATGGCGACGCTGCCCACCTGTTCGCCCAGCTCACCGAACAGGGCCTGCGCCGTTCGCGGCTCGCCCATGCGCGCCAGCTGGGTGTGGCCGAGCAGGCCGTCGGAGCCGTCGGCGGGCAGGCCGCGCCAGCCGGCGGGCGCCCCGCCCGGCCGCTCGATGGCGATGACGCCGGCGACCAGGCCGAAGCGCAGGCGCGCGGTCTCGTCGATGCGCCGGGCCAGATCGGCGTGGTTGCGGGCCTCCAGCAGATCGACCACGGCGGCGTGGGTCTGGGCCTGGGCGGCGAAATTGGCCCGGGCGGTGGCTTCCAGCTCGCGGCGGGCGGCGTTCTCGCGGGTCTTGGCGGCGGAGAGGCGCGCCAGCGCGGCGGGGCCGAACTCGACGATATTGTCGGCCTTGATCCTGAGGCCGATGTCGGCCAGCAGGTCGGCGTCCTCGCGGATCGTGTGCGGGTGGTCGCGCAGATAGGCGCGCACCTCGCTCCAGCCCTTCGGATGCGGTTTTGCGCGCGGCTTTTCCGCTGGCGTCTTGGACGTCTCACTCATGCCGATGCCCCATCGACCGTCCGCGCGGTTCTCACGCGGACGGTTCCCGATGATTGAACGCCCCGGCTCGTTAAGGACGGCTTGATGGGACGTGTTAGAGGGAGCGGTCATGACGAGAATCGCCAGCGTCATCCTGCCGCTGCCCCTTCCGGAAGCCTTCGACTATGCCGAGCCCGACGGCATGGGCCTGCAGGTCGGCGACCTGGTGATCGCGCCGCTGGGTCCGCAGCGGCTGATGGGCGTGGTCGCCAGCTTGAAGGACGCCACCGGCCATAATCGGCCGCTCAAACCGATCCTGGAGCTGCGCGCGGCGCCGCGCCTGCCGCCGAACACCCTGGCCTTTCTGCACTGGGCCGCGCGCTATGCCGTCGATGCGCCGGGCCAGCCCCTGGCCATCAGCCTGCGCGGCGCCCGCGCGCCCAGAGCGCGGCCCGAGCGGCTGATCGCGGCGACCGGATCCAGCCTCCCGCGCATGACGCCGGCGCGCGAGCGGGTGCTGGCCGCCGCGGCCGAGCCCTTGCCGGCCGGCGCATTGGCGATGGCGGCGGGGGTCTCCAGCGGCGTCGTCCGGGCGCTGGTCGAACTGGGGGCGCTGGAGGTCCGGCTGGTCGAGCCGGTCAGCGAATTCGACGCGCCCGATCCGGACCGTCCCGGCCGTCCGCTCAACGCCAGCCAGGCGGCCGCCGCCAGCGTGCTCGCCGAGATGGCCGGTCAGGGCGGCTTTCAGGCCGCGCTGCTCGACGGCGTCACCGGCTCGGGCAAGACCGAGGTCTATCTGGAAGCCGTGGCCGCGACGCTGCGGGCCGATCCGATGGCGCAGATCCTGGTGCTGCTGCCGGAGATCGCCCTCACCCAGGCGGTGATCGATCGGTTCGAAGACCGGTTCGGCGCCGCGCCGGCCGAATGGCATTCGGCGATCCAGCCGCCGTCGCGGCGCAGGGTCTGGGAGGCGGTGGCGGAAGGCCGCTGCCGCATCGTCGTCGGGGCCCGCTCGGCGCTTTTCCTGCCCTTCGCCAATCTGAAGCTGATCGTGGTCGACGAGGAGCACGACTCCTCGTTCAAGCAGGAGGACGGCTTCATCTACCAGGCGCGCGACCTGGCGGTGGCGCGGGCCAAGATCGAGGGCGCCCTGGTGGTGCTGGCCTCGGCCACCCCCTCGCTGGAGAGCCTGTGGAACGCCGAGAGCGGCCGCTACAAGTGGCTGAAGCTCCGCGCCCGCCACGGCTCGGCGCGCCTGCCGCACATCGCCCTGATCGACCTGAAGCAGGCCGCGCCCGAGCCCGGACGCTGGCTATCGCCGCCGCTGCTGCGGGCGATGGCCGAGACCCTGGCGCGGGGCGAACAGGCGCTGCTGTTCCT
>DASYAQ010000407.1:0-18018 GCA_036501225.1 Caulobacteraceae bacterium
CGCCATGGAAGCGTTCATCGGCGACGCGCGGACCAGCGGGGCCGAGCTGCTGACCGGCGGCGAGCGGATGGGCAACCAGGGCTTCTTCTGGAAGCCGACGGTGCTGCGCGACGTGCCCGACACCGCCCGGATCATGAACGACGAGCCGTTCGGCCCGGTCGCCGTCATCGCGCCGGTCAAGGGCCTGGACGAGGCCGTCTTCCAGGCCAACCGGCTGCCTTACGGCCTCGCGGCCTATGCCTATACCCAGGACGCCAAACGCATCCTCCTGCTTGGCGACGCCATCGAGACCGGCATGCTGGGCCTGAACACCGCCATGGTCGCCGCCCCGGACTCGCCCTTCGGCGGGGTCAAGGAAAGCGGTCACGGCGCCGAGGACGGGCCGGAAGGTCTCGACGCCTGCCTGGTCACCAAGGCCATCCATCAAGGCTAGGAACACGGCCATGGCATATGATGCGGAACAGAACTTTCCGGAGGTGCGTGAAGGCGTGCGCAAGCTGGTCGCCCGCTTTCCTGGCCCCTATTGGCAGGCGCTGGACCGCGAGCGGCAGTATCCGACCGAGTTCGTCACCGCCCTGACCGAGGCGGGCTATCTGTCGGTGCTGATCCCCGAGGAATACGGCGGCTCGGGGCTAGGCCTGACGGCGGCCGCGGCGGTGCTGGAGGAGATCCATCGCTCCGGCTGCAATGGCGGCGCCTGTCACGCCCAGATGTACACCATGGGCACCATCCTCAATCACGGCAGCGCCGCGCAGAAGGCCATGTACCTGCCGAAGATCGCCTCGGGCGAGCTGCGCCTGCAGGCCTTCGGCGTCACCGAGCCGGACGCCGGCACCGACACCACCCGCATCACCACCTTCGCCCGCCGCCAGGGCGACAAGTATGTGATCTCCGGCCAGAAGCTCTGGATCAGTCGCGCCGAGCACTCCGACCTGATGGTGCTGCTCTGCCGCACCACCCCGCGCGATCAGGCCGCCAAGCCCTCGGACGGTATGAGCGTGCTGCTCATCGACATGCGCCAGGCGGTGGGAAACGGCCTGACCATCCGGCCCGTTCGCACCATGCTGAACCACGCCACCACCGAACTCTTCTTCGAGGACCTGGAGGCGCCGGCCGAGAACCTGATCGGCGTCGAAGGCCACGGGTTCCGCTACATCCTCGACGGCATGAACGCCGAGCGCATCCTGATCGCCGCCGAATGCATCGGCGACGCCAAGTTCTTCATCGACCGTGCGTCGGCCTATGCGAAGGACCGCAACGTCTTCGGCCGGCCGATCGGCCAGAACCAGGGCGTCCAGTTCCCCATCGCGCGGGCCTATGTGCAGATGACCGCCGCCTCGCTGATGGTCGACAAGGCCGCGGCCCTGTTCGAGGCCGGCCAGCCGTGCGGGACAGAAGCCAACATGGCCAAGCTCATCGCGTCGGAAGCCTCCTGGTACGCGGCCGACATGGCGCTGCAGACCCACGGCGGCTTCGGCTTCGCCGAGGCCTACGACATCGAGCGCAAGTTCCGCGAGACCCGCCTCTACCAGGTGGCCCCGATCTCGACCAACCTGATCCTCTCTCACGTGGCCACCCACGTCCTGGATCTGCCGAAGTCGTTTTAGGGCTGCGGAACGGCCCTGCACTGGGGATTTCGAGTGCAGGGCCAACACGCGCCCACCGGATACCGCCGGGGCTGTTGGGCGTAATTGATCAGAAGGGGATGAGTCGGCCTCGCCGACAAATCTTGGGTCGCCGGACGACAGTCGCGCGCCAGGCCCTATGGACAAGCGGCGCCCGGCGCTCCAATCGTCCTGGCGAATGACCGGCGACGCCGGCCGGCCTGATCTGGAGATCGTCAAACCATGACCGCAACCCTGCGCCGCGCCGCCATCGTCAGCCCGCTCCGCACGCCCGTCGGCAAGTACCTCGGCGCGCTGTCCTCGGTCACCGCCGGCGACCTCGGCGCGGTGATCCTCAAGGCCCTGGTGGAGCGCACCGCCATCGACCCGGAGCGGATCGACGACGTGATCTTCGCCCAGGGCTACGGCAGCGGCGAAGCGCCCTGCATCGCCCGCTGGTCGGCCATGGCGGCCGGCCTGCCGATCAGCATCCCCGGCTACCAGCTCGACCGGCGCTGCGGTTCGGGCCTGCAGGCGGTGATCGATGCGGCGATGATGGTCCAGACCGGCGCGGCCGACGTCGTGGTGGCCGGCGGCGTCGAGAGCATGAGCAATGCCGAATACTACACCACCGATATGCGCAAGGGTTCGCGGGCCGGCTCGGTGACGCTGCACGACCGGCTGGCGCGTGGACGCGTCATGTCCCAGCCCGTGGAGCGGTTCGGGGTCATCAGCGGCATGATCGAGACGGCCGACAACCTGGCCCGCGACTATCAGATCAGCCGCGAAGACGCCGACGCCTACGCCGTCTCCAGCCACCAGCGGGCCGCCGCGGCCTGGAAGGCCGGCAAGTTCGACGACGAGACCGTGCCGGTCTCGATCGCCCAGCGCCGCGGCGATCCGATCGTCTTCGCCCAGGACGAGGGCGTGCGCGAGGACGCGACGGTCGAGGGCCTCGGCAAGCTGGCGCCGATCGAGAAGGGCGGGGTGGTCACCGCCGGCAATGCGAGCCAGCAGAACGACGCCGCCGCCGCCTGCCTGGTGGTGGCCGAAGACAAGCTGGAAGAGCTGGGCCTGGCGCCCATGGGCTGGTTCGTCTCCTGGGCGGCGGCGGGCTGCGAGCCGTCGCGCATGGGCATCGGCCCGGTGCCGGCGGTGGAGCGGCTGTTCGCCCGCAGCGGCCTCGGCTGGGACGACATCGACCTGGTCGAACTGAACGAGGCGTTCGCGCCGCAGGTGCTGGCGGTGCTGAAAGGCTGGGGCTGGGACGACCGCGACCGGCTGAACGTCAACGGCTCGGGCATCTCGCTCGGCCACCCGATCGGCGCCACCGGCGGCCGCATCCTGGCCAATCTGCTGCGCGAGCTGCAACGCCGCGACGGCCGCTACGGCCTGGAGACCATGTGCATCGGCGGCGGCCAGGGCATCGCCGCCATCTTCGAGCGCGCCTGACCGGGAGCCAGATACAGATGAGTTCGCCATCAGTCGAATCGGACGCCACCCCCGGGGCGCCGGCGCCCGATCTCTACGACTACGACTTCGAGAACGATCCCATCGCCACGCTCAACCGGCTGCGCGCCGAGGACCCGGTGCACTGGTCGCGCCACGGTTTCTGGTACCTGACCCGCTACGAAGACTGCGCCCGCGTGTTGAAGGACCCGGTGCGGTTTTCCAGCAGCGCGGCGGGGTGGGGCGGGTCCAACCCCTTGGCGCAGGCCAGGTCGACCGGTGAACAGTCCAGGACCGAACAGGGCCTGAGCCGGACGCTCGCCCAATCCTTCAACCAGATGGATGCGCCCGACCACACGCGCATTCGCGGCCTGGTGGTCTCGGCCTTCTCGAAGCGAAACATCGAAGAGCGCCGGCCGCGCATCCAGGCGGTGATCGATGGGCTGCTGGACGCCGCGGCCCGGAAGGGCGAGTTCGACCTGATCACCGATTTCGCCTTTCATCTGCCGATCATCGTCGCCAGCGAGATCATCGGGATCGCGGCCGACGATCGCGAACAGTTCCGCCAGGCGTTCGAACGCACCGCCGCCCTGATGGCGCCGAAACGTTCCGAGGAATCCTGGGCGCGGGCGCTTGAGGCGGGCCGCTGGGTGGGGCGCTACATGCGCCGCCTGATCGCCGAGCGGCGGGCCGCGCCGCGCGACGATCTGGTCAGCGCCCTGATCGCGGCGGAAGACTCGACCGGCGCCTTGAGCGAGCCCGAACTGTCCTCGGCGATCAGCACCATCTACACCGCCGCCGGCACCACGACCGAACGGTTCATCTCGAGCGGTCTGTACCTCCTGCTGTCCCACCCGGACCAATGGCGCGCCCTGGTTGACGACCGCGCCCTGGTCGCGCCGGCGATCGAGGAGATCCTGCGCTTCCACCATCCGACCCAGTCGACCTCGACCAACCGCCGCTGCACCGTCGATGTCGAGATGGGGGCAAAGACCCTGCGGGCCGGCGACACGGTGCGGGTGGGACTGGGCGCGGCGAACCGCGACCCGGCGGCGTTTCCGGACCCGGACCGGTTCGACATCACGCGCAGACCGGCGGTTCCGGCCCTGTCGTTCGGCGCCGGTCCGCACTTCTGCATCGGCTCGGCCCTGGCCCGCTTCGAAGCGCGGCTGGCGATCGAAGCGATCGCCGACCGCTGGCCCGATCTGCGCCTGGTCACCGAGGCGCCCGTCAAGGACCCCGACCGGCACGACCGCTACCGCGAGGTCATCGTCGCCGTGGATTGAGCCGCCGGCGCCGCTTCGGCTGATCGTTCAATTGAACACCACCGTGCGGCCGCCGTTGAGCAGGACGCGGCGTTCGACGTGCCACTTGACGGCTCTCGCCAGCACCAGCGCCTCGACGTCGCGCCCGACCGCGACATAGTCGTCGACCGAGAGACCATGGCCGACGCGCTCCACCGATTGCTCGATGATCGGGCCCTCGTCCAGGTCCTGCGTCACATAGTGCGCGGTGGCGCCGATCAGTTTGACGCCGCGCTCGTGGGCGCGGTGGTAGGGCCGGGCGCCCTTGAAGCTGGGCAGGAAGGAATGGTGGATGTTGATGATCCGCCCGGAATAACGCGCGCAGAGGTCGGCGGAGAGGATCTGCATGTAGCGGGCGAGCACGATGAGTTCGATCCCCAGATCCGCGACCATGGCCTCCAGCACCTCTTCCTGAGCGGCCTTGGTCTCGGGCGTCACCGGCAGGCAGCGGAAGGGCAGGCCCGTGGCGCGGGCGAGGTCCTCGAAGTCGGGATGGTTGGAGACCACCGCCTTGACGTCGATCGGCAGGGCGCCGATGCGCCAGCGAAACAACAGGTCGTTCAGGCAATGACCCAGCCGCGAGACCATGATCAGGGTCGGCGTCTTCGCCGCCGCGTCGAAGAAGCGGCTGTCCATGGCGTAGCGGGCCGCGATCGGCGCAAAGGCGCTTTGCAAGGCGGCGAGCCGATGCCCGGCCGTCGATTCGAACACCGTTCGCAGGAAGAAGCGCCCGTTCGCCGGGTCGCCGTGCTGGGCGCTTTCCAGGATGTTGCAGGCGTGCTCGGCCAGGAAGCGCGAGACGTCGGCGACAATGCCGATCCGATCGGGGCAGGAGAGGGTGAGAACACCGTTCGGAACGGTCGCGCCGGCGCCCGCGGTCTCGAGGCTCACAGGTCGCGCCACTGGGCCCAGAGCACAGCCTCGCTGGCCCTGGCGGCGGCGGCGGCCGCCTCCTTGACGAAGCCGTAGCCGCGGATGGCGTCCGGGACCGAGGCGATCCGCACGGCCAGGGGCAGGCGCGCCTTGCTGAGGCCGTCGAGCAGGCGGTCGAGACAGGCTTCGTAGTCGGCGAGCAGCGCGCGCTCCATGCGCCGCTCGGAACTGGCGCCGAACAGGTCGAATGGTCCGCCGCGCAGGCGCTTCAGACGGCTGAGGACGGGGAATCCCAGTCTCAGCATCCAGCCGCCAAAGGCGATCTTCTTCGGCCGGCCGTTCTTGTCCTTCAGCGCGATCAGCGGCGGCGACAGCCAGACCCTGGCCTTGCCGCCGGTGAAGGTCTCGGCCAGGGCCGCCTTGAAGCGGCCGTCGGCATAGAGGCGCGCGACCTCGTACTCGTCCTTCACCGCCATCAGCTTGTAGAGGTTGGTTGCGACGGCCCGGGTCAGGGCCTCGCCGCCCAGGGGCGTTTCGGCCACTTGCACGGCCGCGATGCGCGTCCGGTAGCGCTCGGCGTAAGCCGCGTCCTGGTAGGCGGTCAGATCCCGCGCGCGGTGCTCGATGAGTTCGGCCAGCTTCATGGTCTCCGGCGTCGGCGCATCGTTCTCGGCCGCGCCACGCGAGGCGGGGTCGTGGGCGGCCATCCGACCCACCTCGAAGGCTTGCAGATTGGCCTCGGCCTCGACGCCATTCAGGCGGATGGCGCGATAGAGCGCGCGGCTGGAGACCGGGACCAGGCCCTTCTGCCAGGCGAAGCCCAACATGATCATGTTGGCGTAGATGGCGTCGCCCAGTCTGTGTTCGGCCAGGTTCACCGCCGGACAGGCGTCATAGCTCCTGCAGGCGCCCGCCAGCCGCCGCGCCATGGCCTGGGAATCGAAGCGCGCGTCGCGCTGGGTGACGAAATCGGCGGTCGGCTGGAAGTCGCCATTGCCCAGCGCCACCGTCCGGTCCTTGGCGTAGAGGGCGAGCGCCGCCGGGCTGGCCGCCACCAGGACGTCGCAGGCGATCAGGACGTGGACGCTGGCGGCGGGAACGACGCCGCCGACCGGGGTCTCCTCGTCCTCGCCAATGCGGATGTGCGAGAAGACCGCACCGCCCTTTTGCGCCAGGCCGGTCATGTCCACCGCCGAGGCCGAGCGGCCGTCGATGTGCGCGGCCATGGCCAGGATCGAGGCGGTGGTGGTCACGCCGGTGCCGCCGATACCGGTGAAGACGATGTTGCGCACGCCTTCCAGGGCTTGGAAGTCCGGCGGCGGCGTCGACTCGGCGGTCAGCGCCGGCAGCGCCTGGGCCTGGGCGTTAGCCGCGCCCTCCAAGGTGACGAAGGAGGGGCAGAAGCCGTCGACACAGGAATAGTCCTGATTGCAGGTGGATTGGTCGATCTTGCGTTTGCGGCCGAATTCGGTGGCCAGCGGCTCGATGGAGACGCAGTTGGAGGTCTTCGAACAGTCGCCGCAGCCTTCGCAGACCAGGGGGTTGATGAAGACGCGCCGCGGCGCCTGCTCCATCGTGCCGCGCTTGCGGCGGCGGCGCTTCTCGTTGGCGCAGACCTGATCGTAGATGAGGACACTGACGCCAGGGACCTCGCGCAGCTCCTTTTGCACCGCCATGAGGTCAGCGCGCGGCCGGACGGCCACGCCCGGGGCGAGGTCGGTGACGGCGGCATAGCGGTCCGGGTCCTCGGCCACCACGACGATGCGGCTGACGCCCTCGGCGGCCAGCTGGCGGGTGATCTGAGCGACGGAGAACCCACTTTCGGGGTGCTGGCCGCCGGTCATCGCCACCGCGTCGTTGAACAGCAGCTTGTAGGTGATGTGCGAGCCCATGGCGACCGAGGCGCGAATGGCCAGCGAGCCGGAGTGATTGTAGGTGCCGTCGCCCAGATTGGCGAAGACGTGCGCTTCGCTGGTGAAGGGCGAGGCGCCGGCCCAGGTCAGGCCCTCGGCGCCCATGTGCGTGGTCAGATCGGTGTTCGGGTCCGAAAAACTCGCCATGTAGTGGCAGCCGATGCCGGCCAACGCGCGGGAGCCCTCAGGCAGGCGGGTCGAGGTGTTGTGCGGGCAGCCCGAGCAGAAGAAGGGTTTGCGAATCTGGTCGGCGCCGAGGCTCACCGCCGCCATCCCGGCCGCCGAGACCCGGTCGAGATAGGCGTGCACCCGCTCCATGTGCGGCCCGGAGGGCAGCCGGTCGGCGATGGCCAGCGCTACCTCGGCCACCGACAGGGCGCCGACCTGCGAGAGCAGGGGATGGCCCTGCTCGTCCAGCTTGCCGATCACCTTGGGGTGGGCGTGCGAGGGCAGGTCATAGAGGGCGGCGCGGGCCTGGCCCTCCAGCAGCGGGCGCTTGTGCTCCACCACCATCAGGGTCTCCAGCCCACCGGCGAAGGCGCGCAGGCCGGTCGGTTCGAGCGGCCAGGGCATGCCGACCTTGTAGAGCGCCAGGCCAAGCGAGGCGGCCTCGTCCAGGCCGATGCCCATGGCGGCGAGGGCGTCGATCACGTCCTTGTAGCCCTGACCGTGGGCGGCGATGCCCAGGCGCGCGCGCGACGAGGTGAAGACCGTCCGGTCGATGTGGTTGGCCTTGGCGAAGGCGATCGCCGCGGGCAGCTTGTGCAGCCTGAGGCGGCGCTCCTTGTCCATCGGCTCGTCCTTCAGCCGGATGCCGAGGCCGCCCGCGGGCATGGCGAAGCCCTCGGGCGGGACGAAGCGGTGGCGATCCAGGCCGATGTCGATGGTCGCGCCGGAATCCATGGTGTCGGCGAGCGCGATCAGGCCGGTCCACAGGCCGGAAAAGCGCGACAGGGCGTAGCCTACAAGGCCGAAGTCGAGCACCTCCTGCACGTCGGCGGGCGCCAGGACCGGCATTTCGAAGTCCTGGAAGGCGAACTCCGACTGCGAGGGCAGGGTCGAGGACTTGCAGGAATGGTCGTCGCCGGCCACCGCCAGCACCCCGCCCTTGCCCCAGGTTCCGGCGAAGTTGGCGTGCTTGAAGGCGTCGCCGGTCCGGTCGACACCCGGCGCCTTGCCGTACCACATGCCGAAGACGCCGTCGAAGCGGGCGCCTGGGAACAGGTTCGCCTGCTGGCTGCCCCAGACCGCTGTCGCCGCGAGGTCTTCGTTCAGGCCCTCCTTGAAGACGATCTCGTGCTCGGCGAGCGCCTTGCCCGCGCGGTGCGCCTGCTGGTCGAGCCCGCCAAGCGGCGAACCGCGATAGCCGGAGAGGAAGCCGGCGGTGTTCAGCCCGGCGCGGAGATCGAGCCGGCGCTGGTCGAGCAGGATGCGCAGCAGCGCCTGGACGCCGGTGATGAAAACACGACCGGACTCGAGCCGGTACTTGTCGTCCAAGGTCACATCGGCGTGGCGCACAGCGAAATCCTCAGCTTATCGACGGCTCGGGCTCGGCCGCGCGCGGCGGATCGCCGACGAGGACTTCGCGGTAGAGCGGACGCAGGCGGCGGCGGATGGCGCGATCCTCGGTGATCGCCATCGCGTAGTAGCCGACCTGGTGGAAATAGGTGATGCGGGCGCGGATGAAGGCGCGCTCGGGGTCGTAACCGAAGCCGAGGAAGATCTCCTTCAACAGCCCGATGCGCAGATCGTCGACGCTGCGGACGGCCGCCTCGGCCAGCGGCGAAACCCGCGCCCAGTCGCGCACGGCGGAATCATAGGCCGGGTCGTAGTCGCTTTCGGCGATCCAGGCGTCAAACAGGGCGTCGAGCTGGGCGTCGGGGCTGGACCCGGCCTCGCGCACGGCGCTGAACAGTGGCGCGGTGTTTTCGCTCCGCCAATGCTCCAGCACCGCGTCCAACAGATCCTGCCGGCGCTGGAAGTGATGGTAGAAGCTGCCCGTGGTGACGCCGAGCACGCCGGCCAGCGGTTCGACCTTCACCTTGCCGACGCCGCCCTCGATCAGGGCGAGGCGGGCGGCCTCCACCCAATCGGCCCGATCGCGGCGAGGCGCCCGCGCAATCTTGGCAAGTGTCTCAGTCATGGCCGATCGGACCTCATCTCGGCGCTAAACATAGGCTAGTCTATGTTTCACATCAACGCCGATGGCAGGACTTAGCGGGGTTCGGGCTGCGGGAACATATGAAGTGACTTCGGTCCTGGCCGGGGCGCGGCTCTGGAGCCTGGAGTACACCATGTTGTTTGAGGCAGCGGCCGATCTCTTCCGAACCTTCTCCCCTCGCGGGAGAAGGGACGCGGGGGCGGCGCCAGGACCGACCTGGACAGATTACCGACCTAGGGCTGGCCCTTCAGGACGGCGCCGGCCTTCATGACGATCGGGACGTTGCGGCCGTCGTCCTGGAACAGGCCGATGTCGGAGAGGGGGTCGCCGTCGACCACGATCAGGTCGGCGAGAAAGCCCTCGGCGATCCGGCCGATACGGTCGCCAGCGCCGAGGATCGCCGCATTGCCGCTGGTGGCCGAGCGGAGAATCTCCGCCGGCGACAGCACCTCGCGGCGCAGTTCGAACTCCAGGCATTGATGCCGGTCGAGGGGGCCGATCAGGTCGGTGCCGAAGCCGATCCGCGCGCCTGCCCGCTTCAGCCGCTCCACCGCGCCGATCGCCACCGGTTCGATCTCGGCGAGCTTGTCGAGCGAGGCCCGCGGGAAGCCGAGTTCGGCGCCGTGACGCGCCAGCGCCTTGATCACCGCGAGCGTCGGCACGACGGGCACGTCCTTCTCGGCAGCCAGGGCGGCGGTCTCGGCGCTGATCAGGGTGCCGTGCTCGATGCAGCCGACGCCAAGCTCGATGCAGCGGCGCAGCGCCGCGTCGGGATGCACGTGCGCGGTGACATAGACCTCGTGCCGTTCGGCCTCGTCGACCACGGCGCCGATCTCGTCGGCCGAATACTGCGCCAGATGAATGGGGTCGGACGGCGAGGCCACCCCGCCGGAGCCCATGATCTTGATGAAGCTCGCCCCGCGGCGCAGCTCTTCGCGCACCGCCAGGCGAAGGTTCTCCGGGCCGTCGACCGTGCGCGAAAGGTGGCCCTGGTAGCCGGCCTCGTGCATGTGGCCGCAGGCGCAGGCCTCGAACCGCGCGCGGCCGTCGCCATGGCCGCCGGTCTGGCTGAGCGCGCGGCCGCAGTAGAACAGCCGCGGACCCTTGATCCAGCCGCGTTCGAGCGCCTGGAACAGGCCATGATCGCCGCCGCCGCAGTCGCGCACGCTGGTGAAGCCGCGCCGGGCGCTGTCCTCCAGCATCCGGCGCGCCCGGTGGGCGACCAGGGTCATCGGCATTCGATCGCCCCGGGCCGGATCGACCTCGGGACAATAGGCGTGGACGTGGGCGTCGATGAGGCCCGGCATGAGCGTGCGCCCGGCGACGTCGATCCGAACCGCCTCGGCCATGCTGATCGGCGTCTCGGAGACCTCCCGGATGACCGCGCCCTCGACCAGGACGTGGGCCGGCCTCAGGGCATCGCCGACGCCGTCGAACAGGTGGGCGTTCTCGAACAGGACAGCCGCCATGAGGGCTCCTTGGTTGTGGCCAGGCTATCGGCCGCCGCGATCCGGCGACGTCCGATACCCGCTATCCGGCTGTCTTAGGCTCAAAACGACTTCGAGACACGAACGCCGAACTGGCGCGGCGGTCCGGCGGTGGCGAGGCCGCTCTGCGCGGCGCCCATCGCCAGCGACGAGATGTAGTGCTGATCGAACAGGTTGGTCGCGTAGGCGGTGACCTGCCAATCGTCGTGGCGGCTATAGGTCAGCTCGGCGTTGACCAGATTCTGCTCCGAGAGGCGGTCGATCGGCGACACCTCGAACAGGGTCGCCCAGCGGCTGCCGAGCATGCCGTAGTCGAGGCGCGGGGTCAGGGTGTCGCCGGCGGCCAGATGGAAGGCGTACTGGACGCCGGCGTTGACGGTCCAGGGCGCGGCGTTGGACAGCGGACGGCCGGTCAGGGTCTGCACGCCCTTGCCCGGATTGCGCGAATCGACCGCGGCGAAGGTCCCGAGCTTGCTTTGCAGCCAGGACACCCCGAAATCGAACGACAGGTCGCCGAACCCGCCCTCGCCCTGGGCTTCGACGCCGTCGATCGTGCTTGTGCCCGTTGCGTTCTTGACCTGGTTCAGGGCGCTGGCGGGATCGAAGATCGCGACCTGGAAGTTCTGGTAGTTGTAGTGGTAGCCGTCGATCTGGGTGCGCAGATGGCCGCCCAGGAAGCTCTGCTTCCAGCCGGCTTCGTAGTCCGTCACCTCTTCGGGTTTGAATTCAGGCGCCGGAGTCCCGACGGGCAGGGCCAGGGCGGCGATCGGGTTGATGCCGCCGGACTTATGGCCGGTCGCAACGAAGCCGTAGAGCAGCCCCTGATCGCCAAGCTTGTAGTTGATGTCGATCTTGCCCGTCAGGCGCGCGTTGTGCTCGTGCTCGTCGGTGATCGGATGGTTGATCAGGACGGCGCCGTTGAAGGTGACCAGGGTCTGGTCGGTCAGGCTCATATGGGAATCGGAATAGCGTGCGCCGGCCTGCAGTTGCAGGCGGTCGGTCAGGTCGAAGGAGCCTTGGCCGAAGACGCCCCAGTCTTCGATCGGGGTCTTGTAGCCCACCTGCAGCGCCTCGCTGGTCGTGGGCGTCCCGAAGGGCAGCAGCGATTCGACCAGGCCGCGATTGGGGATATCCACCAGTTCGTTCTGATAGACGGCGCCCAACACCCAGGTGAACGGCCCCTGGTCGGGCGAGACCAGGTTGATCTCCTCCGAGATGGTCCTGTCGCTGCCTTTGACCGTCTCGATCAACGGTCCCGATCCGCCCGGCGCCGCCCGGTTGGTCCCGTCGAGATCCAGATCGTAGGCGGTGTGGCCGTATTGGAAGCCGCTGATCGAGCGCAGGGTGACGCCGTCGGCGAACCTGTAGCTGACCTGCAGCACCGACCGCACGCCCTGCTCGATGCCCATCAGGTGGGCGTCGGACGTCAGGTTGAACAGATGGTCGGTCGAGCCGGTGTTCGGACCGGCCGGCGAGCCGCCGTGGTCGATATAGCTGAAGTCGTTCTTCCAGACGATCCGCAAGGCGTCGGTGGGCGTCCACAGCAGGCTCACCCGGGCCTCGCCTTCGTCGTGCCGGCCTGGATTGCCGGTCCAGGGGCCGGTGATGTGATAGAAGCTGTCGCGGTGTTCGAGGTTGCCGGCCACGCGCAGGGCGAAGGTGTCGCTGACCAGCAGGTTCGCCTCGGCTTGCACGCGCGCGTCGTTGTAGTTGCCGTATTGCGCCTCGGCAAAGCCGCTGGCGTGGCCAAGCGACGGATCGGCCTCGCGGATGAACAGGGCGCCGCCGGTGGCGTTCTGGCCGGCCAGGGTGCCTTGCGGGCCGCGCAGCACCTCGACGCTGGCGATGTCGTAATAGGGCTCGTCGGCCAGAAAGCCGCCTGGCGACGCCGAGACGCCGTCGCGATAGATCAGGACGCCGGACGGCGCCTGGATGCCGCCCTCGCTCTTGCCGACGCCGCGGATGTTGACCAGGGCGTTCTCGCCGGTGTCCTGGATGGTCAGCGAGGGCGTCGCAAACTGCAGCGCGTCGATGCTGGTGATGTTCTTCTTTTGGAGATCGCGGCCGCTCAGGACCGTCGCCGCGATCGAGGTCTTCTGAATGCTGACGTCCCGGCGCTCGGCCGTGACGACGACGTCATTGGTCTCGGCGGCCGGGCCGGCCGGCGGCGGGGGCGGAGTGGGCGTCTGGGCGTGGGCGCTCGCGCCGATGGCGCCGGCCGCGGCCAGCGCCAGCAGAGAGACCGCCGACCAGGCGCGCGGCCGCAACATCCAGGAGTCTCGTGTCACGTTCATCATATCCCCCATTGGCGCGTTCGCGGCCGCGACGACTGTGCGTGGCTCCGGCTCGATCGGCGATTACAATAATTATGTAATGTATGTTTATGTCAAGCCGTGACGTTGCGGCGAAAGCGCGAAGCCTCTAAACCGGGCAGGCGGGGATGAGCGAGACGGGACTGGGGCAATGGGAGGACGTGTTTTGGGCGCCACGCGCGCGCCGGGAAAGCCGCGTGCGAACCTGCGTCCTCCGCCGCGGCGGAGCCAGGAGGAGCGCAGCGCCGAGACCCGCGGCAAGCTGATCAAGGCGGCGATCCAGGTCCTTGGCGAATCGGGCTTCGCCAATCTCACCATCAGCAAGGCCACGCAGCGGGCCGGGCTGACCAACGGCGCGATGCAGCACCACTTTCCGTCGCGCGACGACCTGATGCTGGCGCTGATGGACGCGGTCTATCCGGTGCAGCAGATCCCGTTCAAGGACATCGGCGCGCAGAACCTCGGCGTCCGTGAGCGCATCTCGAAGGTCGTCGACCTGTTGTGGGGAATCTACGGCCGTCCCGAATACCTGGTGGTGTGGGACATCGCGCTGGGCTCGCGCGGCGACCGCAAGCTGTGGACCAGGGTTCGCTCCTATCAGAAGGCGATCTCGGCGCGCATGCGCGAAGAGTTCGTCGCCCTGTTCGCCGATCTGGACATGACGCCCGACCATGTCGAGCACACCTTCTCGCTGACCATCAGCTACATGCGCGGGGTGGCGCTGCAGTCGATGTTCGGCGCCGATCGGTTGCGCCAGGCCGATCTCGCCATGATCAAGGACGTCGCCTACGACCTTTTGATGAAGGGCGCGACGCCCCGCCAGACCGCCGCCGAGCGGTGACGCCGGCCAGAGAGATCGGGGCGGCGAAATGGCCGCGCTGGTCCCCTTGCCTCGAAACATAGACTACTCTACGGTTTTCTCCGACGCCGCTCCGGCCGCCACGCCGGGGCTCGGGAGCCCTTGCACGCATGGACCGATATTCGGCCCTCAGACTGGTCCGGGAAGGCCTGCGCGGGCAGTCCGGATGGCGGCCGGCCTGGCGCGCGGCGACGCCGAAGCGCCGCTATCAGGTGGTGGTGATCGGCGGCGGCGGTCACGGGCTGGCCACGGCCTACTATCTCGCCAAGGTTCACAAGCTCACCGACGTGGCGGTGATCGAGCGGGGCTGGCTGGGCGGCGGCAATACCGGCCGCAACACCACCGTCATCCGCTCCAACTACTACTACCCGGAGAGCGTGCGTCTGTATGATTTCGCGCTGCGCCTCTACGAGGGCCTGTCGCGCGAGCTGAACTACAACGTGATGTTCAGCCCGCGCGGGATGATCACCCTGGTCCACTCGCGCCACGAGCTGGAGAGCGCCGCGCGCTGGGTCGGCGCCATGCGGCTCAACGGCGTCGACACCCGGATGATCGACAAGGCCGAGATCGCCCAGCGCATCCCGGCGCTCGACATGCGCGCCGACGCCCGTTTTCCCGTGGCCGGCGGATTCATTCAGGCGCGGGCCGGCGTGGCGCGCCACGACGCGGTGGTCTGGGGCTATGCCCGCGGCGCCTCGGCGCTCGGCGTCGACATCGTCGAGACCTGCGAGGTCACCGGGTTCCTCGGCGACCCTGGTCGGCGGATCGATGGCGTGGTCACCAGCCAGGGCGAAATTCGCGCCGACAAGGTGGTGATGTGCGTCGCCGGGCACTCGACCGAGTTGGCGCGGCGGGCGGGCTTCGAGCTGCCCATCACCAGCTACGCCCTGCAGGCGTTCGTGACCGAACCGGTGAAGCCGGTGCTGGACGTGGTGGCGCTGTCGACGGCCACGGGCGCCTATCTCAGCCAGTCGGACCGGGGCGGCCTGGTGATCGGCGGCGGCCTCGACCTCTACCCGTCCTACGCCCAGCGCGGCGGGCTGCCGACGGCGCGAAAGGTGCTGGGCGCGGTGGCCGATCAATTCCCGGCCTTCGCCTCGATCCGGCTGCTGCGCCAATGGGCCGGGATCGTCGACGTGACGCACGACTCCAGCCCGATCCTGGGCGCCTCACCCGCGCGGGGCCTCTATCTCAACTGCGGCTGGGGCACCGGCGGGTTCAAGGCGATCCCCGCCGGCGGCTGGCTGACCGCCCATCATGTGGCGCGCGGCGAGATCCACGACATCGCCCGGCCGTTCACCCTGGACCGCTTCGTCAGCGGCGCGCTGCTCGACGAGGCCGCGGCCTCGGGGATCGCCCACTGATGCTGCTGATCGCCTGCCCATACTGCGGCCCGCGCGCCGAACAGGAGTTCCGCTGGGGCGGCGACGCGCATGCGGCGCGGCCGCCGCCGAGTTGCGACGACGCCGAATGGGCGCGCTACCTGTTCCAGCACCGAAACGGCAAGGGCCTGGCCCTGGAGCGTTGGTCGCACGCCTTTGGCTGCCGGCAGTGGTTCAACCTCGCCCGCGATACGCTCAGCCACGAGATCGCCGCCGTCTACCGCCTGGGCGAGGCGCCGCCGCCCGAGATCGCGGAGCGGCTGGCGTGAGCGGCCATCGCTTCGAAACCGGCGGTCGGATCGACCGCGCCCGGCCGATCGCCTTCGCCTTCGAAGGCCGCGCCTATCGGGGTTTCGCCGGAGACACGCTGGCCTCGGCGCTGCTGGCCAACGGGGTGCGGCTGGTCGGCCGCTCGTTCAAGCTGCACCGGCCGCGCGGGGTGGTGACCGCGGGTATCGAAGAGCCCAACGCGATCGTCGACGTGGTCGCGCCGGGCGACCGTCGACCCAATCTGCGCGCAACCGAGGTCGAGCTTTGCGAGGGGCTGGCGGCGGTTCCGGTGAACTGCTGGCCGAGCCTCGCCTTCGACGCCGGCGCGGTGAATTCGCTCCTGGCGCCGTTCATCCCGGCCGGCTTCTACTACAAGACCTTCTTCTGGCCGGGCTGGCGGGCCTTCGAGCCCTTCATCCGCCGCGCCGCGGGACTGGGACGCGCGGCGAAGGCGCCGGTGCAGACGCGCTTCGAACACCGGTTCGCCCGGTGCGACGTGCTGGTCGTCGGCGGCGGGCGCGCCGGTCTGGTCGCCGCTGCGGAAGCCGCCGGCTCGGGCCGCCGCGTCATCGTCTGCGAGCAGGACGTCGAGCCTGGCGGCGCGCTGCTCTGGAACGGCCGGGCGATCGAGGGCCGCGCCGGCCCGGACTGGGTCCGCGACCGGGTCCAGGAGATCGGGGCGGCCGGGCACGCGACCATCCTCACCCGCACGACGGCGATCGGCAGCTACGACCACGGGGCGGTCGGGCTGGCGCAACGCCTCGCCGACGGCGGGATCCGGCTCTGGCAGCTGCGCGCCGGGCGCGTGATCCTCGCCACCGGCGCCACCGAGCGCGCCCTGGTCTTCCCGGGCAACGACCGGCCGGGGGTGATGCTGGCCGAGGCGGTGCTTCAGTACCAGGAGCGTTTCGCCGTCCGCCTGGCGCGTCGGGCGGTGGTCTTCGCCAACAACGATGCGGCCTGGGAGACGGCGCTGGCGCTCGCGCGGCGCGGCGCGGCGACGACCTTGGTCGACGTGCGTCGAGGCATGGCGGCCGGGGACCTGGCGGGCCTGGCCGCGGCCGGCGTCGAGGTCCTGAGCGAGGCGGAGGTGATCGCCACGCACGGGCGAAAGGCGCTTCGCGGCGTGACCGTGCGTGGGGCCGACGGCCGCACGCGCCGGCTCGATTGCGAACTGCTGGCGGTCTCCGGCGGGTTCACGCCGAACCTGCAGCTTTTCACCCAGGGCGGCGGGCGGATCGCCTATGACGCCGACGCGGCGACCTTCCGGCCGAACGCGGCCCCGCCGAACCTCAGCGTGGTCGGCTCGGCCGCCGGCGAGACGGCCCCGGCGACGAAGGCGCATTGGCGCGTCGCCGCTCAAGGCAAGGCCTTCGTGGATCTGCAGAATGACGTGGCGGTCGACGATGTGTCGCTGGCCGTGCAGGAAGGCTTCGTCTCCATCGAGCACCTGAAGCGCTACACGGCGCTGGGCATGGGGACCGACCAGGGGCGGATCGGCGGGCTCAACGGTCAGGCGATCCTGGCCGAGCTGACCGGTCGCTCGATCGAGGCGGTCGGCGCGATCAAGGCCCGGCCGCCGGTCTCGCCGGTTCCGCTCGGCGCCTTCGCGGGACGGGCGCGCGGCGCGCTTTTTCAGCTGCAACGGCGCACGCCGCTCGATGCGCTACATCGGACGCTCGGGGCGACGATCGAGGACTACGGCGGCTGGCTGCGGCCGGTCTGCTATCCGAAACCGGGCGAGCCCGAGGCGGATGCGGTCCGGCGCGAGGCGCTGGCCGTGCGCAACGGCGCCGGCCTGTTCGACGCTTCACCGCTTGGCAAGATCGAGGTGGTCGGGCCCGACGCGGGCCGTTTTCTCGACCGCATCTACGCCAATCCTATGTCCAGCCTGGCGATCGGCCGGGCGCGGTATGGCCTGATGCTGAACGAGCTGGGCGTGATCATCGACGACGGCGTCGCCCAACGACTGGCCGAGGACCGCTTCCTGGTCGGCGCGACCAGCGGCGGCGCCGAGCGCATCGGCGCCTGGCTGGAGGAGTGGCGCCAGTGCGAGTGGCCGGAGCTTTGCGTGCTGGTCGCGCCGGTGACCACGGCCTGGGGCGTGGTGACGGTGAGCGGACCGACGGCGCGTCAGGTGTTGCAGGCGGCCGGGACCGACATCGATCTCTCCGGCGAAGCCTTTCCGAACCTGGGCGTCAGGACCGGACGGGTGGGCGGGGTCGACGCCCGCGTGGCGCGGGTGAGTTTCACCGGCGAGCGTTCCTATGAGGTGAGCGTGCCGGCCTCGCGCACCGAGACCCTGTGGCGCGCCCTGGCCGCCGGCGGCGGTGAGGCGGCGGCGACGCCGGTGGGCGTCGAGGCCTGGCTGCTGCTGCGGCTGGAGAAGGGGTTCCTGCACGTC
>DASYAQ010000408.1:0-2797 GCA_036501225.1 Caulobacteraceae bacterium
GGCCAAGGACGGCCTGATCGTCCGGCTGGATGAATATCTCGACTCCGCCCACGCCGCCGTGCTCCAGACCATCGGCCGCTAGCAACAAGGAAACCGCCATGCCCACCGAAGGCCTGCAACTGCGCTCCCTGGTCAGGAAGAGCGGCGAACTGGAGCTGTCGCTCGTCTCCGTCCCCGTGCCGGACCCGGCGGCGGACGAGGTGGTGGTGCGCATCGAAGCCGCGCCGATCAACCCGTCCGATCTCGGCCTGCTGCTGGCCGCGGCGGACATGAGCACCGCCAAGGTCTCGGGGACCAAGGCGATGCCCGTGGTCACGGCGACGATCCCCGAACGCTTCATGCGCGCCATGGCCGGGCGGCTGGACCAGTCCATGCCGGTGGGCAACGAGGGCGCGGGCGTGGTGGTCGAGGCCGGCTCGTCCGTCGGCGCGCAGGCGCTGCTGGGCCGGACGGTCGCCATCCTCGGCGGCGCGACCTACGCCCAGTATCGAACGGTGAAGGCCGCCGATTGCCTGCTGCTGCTGAAGGGCGCGACACCGGCCGAGGGCGCCTCCTGCTTCGTCAATCCGCTGACCACGCTGGGCATGATCGCCACCATGCGCATGGAGGGCCACACCGCGCTGGTGCACACCGCCGCCGCCTCCAATCTCGGCCAGATGCTGAACAAGCTCTGCATCGAGGAGAAGATCGACCTGGTCAACATCGTGCGCAGCGAAGAGCAGGAGGCCATCCTGCGCGGCATCGGCGCGACTTATGTCTGCAACTCGACCGCGCCGAGCTTCATGACCGACCTGACCGAGGCCCTGGTCGCCACCGGGGCGACGCTCGCCTTCGACGCCATCGGCGGCGGCAAGCTGGCCGGCCAGATCCTGACCGCCATGGAGATCGCCGCCAACCGGCGGATGACCAGCTACAGCCGCTACGGATCCACCACCTACAAGCAGGTCTATATCTATGGCGGCCTCGACACCGGCCCGACCGAGCTGAACCGCGCATTCGGCATGGCCTGGGGCCTGGGCGGCTGGCTGCTGACGCCCTTCCTGATGAAGATCGGGCCGATGGAGGGCCAGAAGCTGCGCGACCGCGTCGCCGCCGAACTGAAGACCACCTTCGCCAGCCGCTATACCAAGACCGTGTCGCTGGCCGGGGCGCTGCAGCCGGACGCCATCGCCGCCTATAACCGCCGCGCCACCGGCGAAAAGTACCTGATCGACCCGAACGCGGGCTTGCCCAGCTGAGCGGTCGAGACGGCGCCCGCATAACCGGCTAAGTCTCACCTCCATCGCGCGTGACCCCGGGTAGCCCCATGTAAGAAGGCAACCTGCCGCGCCGGACGATCCAGCCGTCAGCTTGCCGATGCTGGCGAGCTGACCGACCCGGCCCTGCCGGAGATCACGATGGCCCAGGCCGTCGAGCTAGACCACGGGTTGGGACGCGATCCCCGTGCGAGGCGGCGAGGGACCCTCCATCGAGGTGACGCGGCATGGCGCTCCCGTCACCGGATCGTCCTCGCGGGTCCCCTAAATCCCCATCCATCGCTGGAACCAAGGTCTTTCCCGCCTCGTTTGTAGGTGAATGGATAGCTGGCGGGCCTGCGGCCCATCGCCAAGAAGGGTGATGCTATGAAGATTCTTACCACTGCGCTCGGACTGAGTTCGCTTCTCGCCGTTATGGGCGGAACCTCGATGGCGCCGGCCGTGGCGAGCGCCGATTCGGTTGAACGGACCTATGTCGCCTGCAATCAGTACGGCGACTGCTGGCGGGTGCACCAGAGGTATGCTTATGGGCCCGACGCGCCGATCACCTATTACAATTCCGATTGGTATGACGCCCACCAAAGCGACGAGCATGTGCATTGGCGTCCCGACCCGGCAAATGACCGTGGGTACTACGACCGGGAAGGGAGTTGGCACGCGGATCCGGCCGCGCGCGCCTTGGCGGGCGGAGCGGCTGGCGCCGGTGTCGGCGCGGCGATCGGGTGTATCGTGACGCTTCCGATTGGGTGCGCCCCTGGCGCGGCGGTCGGCGCCGCCGTCGGTGGCGGCGCGGGCGCCGTCGGCGGCGCAGCCTCAACGCCGGATCACTGATCGAAGCCTCGGGCCGTTCGAAGCGGCCGCTTCGGCGGCCATCCGCGGCGCCGCCCCAGAGGAGGTCCGGACCCGTCCGGGCCTCCTTTCGTTCGTTCTATAGTCTAGCGGATCGCAGGATCGATTGCGCCGGCCTGGCCCATGCAGGCCGCAGCGCCCGCATTTACCCAGAAGATCGACAAGAACGGCCGCCGCCACGTCGCCGGCGGAAAGTTTGCCAAGCCTGACGTGTGCAAAGGCGTCGCGCGAAGTCAACGTCAGGCCAGGCGGGCTTCCAGCCTGGCTTCGCGGCGGACCCGGTCGAGTTTGTCGACCAGGTAGTCCATGTCCTCGCGGGTCGCGGTCGAGGGTTGGGTCAGGAAGCGTTGCAGCATGCGTTCCTGGAACTGCGCCGCGTCGAAGCCGCCGCCTTCCTGTTCAAGCAGGTGGAAGGTGTCGACCCCGACGCGGAAGGCCGCGAACAGCCTGGGCGGCATGCCGGCGCGGTCGTAGATGGCCTTCAGGCCCAGCGGCCCGGCGTCGTGGATCATCAGCCAGGTGCGGTGGTGCGGCACGCCGGCGAGCTCGGCGACGCCCCATTCGAAGAAGGTCATGTGCCCGTGCGCCAGGGCGCGCAGCAGCAGCGAGGCGGACAATCGCTCGGCCTTGTGCAGGTGGCCGACGAAGCTCTTCACGTCCGGGGTGCGGCCCGCCTGGTCGACCAGGTCGAT
>DASYAQ010000409.1:0-3908 GCA_036501225.1 Caulobacteraceae bacterium
TCCGTCGCCCACATGGGCTTCGTGACCATGGCCATCTTCTCCGGCACGGTGCAGGGCGAGCAGGGGGCCATCTTCCAGATGCTCAGCCACGGGGTGATCAGTGGCGCGCTCTTCCTCTGCGTCGGCGTCGTCTATGACCGCATGCACACCCGCGAGATCGCCTTCTATGGCGGGCTGACCGCGCGCATGCCGTGGTATGCGGCGGTCTTCATGCTGTTCACGCTGGGCAATGTCGGCCTGCCGGGCACCTCCGGCTTCGTCGGCGAGGTATTGAGCCTGGTCGGGGTCTACCGGGTCTCGACCTGGACGGCGATCTTCGCCGCCTCCGGCGTCATCCTCTCGGCCACCTACGCGCTCACCCTCTATCGCCGGATGATGTTCGATCCGCTGACCAATCCCAGGCTCGCCGCCATCGCCGACCTGGACTGGCGCGAGGTGGCGGTCTTCTCGCCGCTGATCCTCGGCACCCTGGCGCTCGGCCTGCAGCCCGGCTTGGTGTTCAACCTGACCGCCGCCTCGGCCGAGAAGCTGGTCGCCGCCTATCATGTGATCGGCGGCTGATGGACATTTCCGCCGCCCTGCACCTGGCCCTGCCGGAGCTCTTTCTCGCCATATCGGCGCTGGTGCTGCTGCTGGTCGGCGCGATCACGCCCCGCACGGACGCCGTGCTGGTCTGGATGCTGTCGGGCGTCGCCCTGGCCATCTCCGCCGGCCTGGCGGCGATCGGGCCGCTGGGAACCGCCTTTGCCGGCGGCTTCGTCGCCGACCAGGCCTCGGTCTTCGCCAAGGTGGCCATCTATCTGATGAGCGCGGTGGCGCTGTTCCTGGGCTCCGGCTGGCTCGGCCGGCTGAACGCGCGCCAGTTCGAGTACCCGATCCTGGTCCTGCTGGCCGCGCTCGGCATGGGGGTCATGGTCTCGGCCGGCGACCTGATCTCGCTCTATGTCGGGGTCGAGTTGCAGTCGCTGGCCCTTTACATCCTGGCCGCCTTCCGCCGCGACGACGCCAAGGCCTCGGAAGCCGGGCTGAAGTATTTCGTCCTCGGCGCGCTGTCGTCCGGCCTTTTGCTCTACGGCGCCTCGCTGATCTATGGCTTCGCCGGTTCGGTGAAGTTCGCCGAGATCGCCGCGGCGGTGCACACGGGCGCCGGCAACGGCGTCCTGTTCGGCCTGGTCTTCCTGATCTGCGGCTTGGCCTTCAAGGTCGCCGCCGCGCCCTTCCACATGTGGACGCCGGACGTCTATGAGGGCGCGCCAACCCCCGTCGTCGCCTTCTTCGCCGCCGCGCCCAAGTTCGCCGCCATGGTGCTGTTCGCCCGCGCGCTGGCCGACGCCTTCCCCGGCGCGGCTGACCAGTGGCGCGAGGTGCTGATCGTGGTCGCGGTCATCTCCATGCTGCTCGGCGCCTTCGCCGGCCTGGTGCAGCGCAATCTGAAGCGGCTCTGGGCCTATTCCTCGATCGCCAATGTCGGCTACGCCCTGGTCGGGCTGTCGGCCGGCACCCATGAGGGCGTCCAGGCCATGCTGGTCTTCATGGTCCTCTACATGATCGACGTGACCGGCTTCTTCGCCTGCCTGATGGCGCTCAGCCGCGACGGCAGGCCGATGGAGACCATGGACGACATGGCCGGCCTGATGCGCGAGCGGCCGGGCATGGCGCTGGCCATGACCGCCTTTTCGATCTCGGCTCTCGGCTTCCCGCCGTTTTCGGGCTTCTGGGCGAAGTTGTACGTCTTCCGCGCCATCATCGACGCCGGCTACAGCTGGGTCGCGGTGGTCGGCCTGGTCTCCAGCGTGGTGGCGGCCTTCTATTATCTGCGCCTGGTCAAGGTGATGTGGTTCGACCCGCCCGCCGGCAAGGTGGACGCCGCCCCCGCCGACGCCAGGGGCGTGGCCTATGCCGCGGCGCTGTTCTCCTTCCCGGTGGTGCTGATCGCCTTGGTCGGCCTCGATCCGCTGGCCGGGATCGCCGCCTCCGCGTTCGGGCTGGGCTGAAGGCCGCTTGATGGTTTCGACGCGGACCGCGGTTCCCATCCTGGCATTCGACGAGATCGACTCGACCAATTCCGAAGCCCGCCGCCGCGCCGAGGCGGGCGAGGCGGGCCCGCTGTGGATCACCGCCCTTCGCCAGACCGCCGGTCGTGGCCGCCGGGGCCGCAGCTGGGAGACCGGCCAGGGCAATCTGGCCGCCACCCTTTTGATGACCACCGAGCGCGAGCCGCGCGAGGCCGCCCAGGTCTCCTTCATCGCCGCGCTCGCGGTCAGCGATCTGGCCCGCGCCTATCTGCCGGCCGGCCGCGTCAAGGTGAAATGGCCGAACGACGTCATGGTCGACAACCGCAAGCTGGCCGGCGTCCTGGTCGAGTCCGGCCAGCGGCCGCAGGGCGGGCTGTGGCTCGCCATCGGCGCCGGGATCAACCTGCTGAAGGCGCCCGAGCACGCCGAGCGGCCGGCGATCACGCTCAGCGCCGCGACCCTGACGCCGCCGCCCGAGCCCCGGGTGGCGCTGGAGGGCCTGGCCGCCGCCTTCGCCGACTGGCTCGAGGTCTGGGACGAAAAGGGCTTTGCGGCCATCGCCGCGGCCTGGACCGAGCGCGCCCAGGGCCTGGGCCAGGCCTGCAGCGTGCGCCTGCCCGCCGAGACCATCGAAGGCGTCGCCGAGGGCCTCGAAACCGACGGCGCGCTGCGGCTGCGCTTGGCGGACGGAAGCATAAGGCGCATCACCGCCGGCGACGTCTTTTTCGGGAGCGCCTGACGCATGCTGCTGGCCATCGACCAGGGCAATACCAACACCCTGTTCGCGGTGCATGACCGCGACCACTGGGTCAGCCAATGGCGAACGGCCACCGAGGCGTCGCGCACGGCGGACGAATACGCCGTCTGGCTCTCGCAGCTGCTCAGCCTGTCCAGCCTCTCCCTGAAGGACCTGGACGCCTGCGTCATCTCCAGCGTCGTGCCGCAGTCGTTGTTCAACCTGCGCAACCTGGCGCGCCGCTATCTGCACGTGGAGCCGATGGTGATCGGCGACAATGTCGATCTCGGCATGGATGTGCGCATCGCCAAGCCCTCCGAGGCCGGCGCCGACCGGCTGGTGGACGCCATCGGCGCCCACATCACCTATCCCGGCGACCTGATCGTCATCGACAGCGGCACGGCCACGGTCTTCGACGTGGTCGCCGCCGACGGCGGGCTGGAAGGCTGCGCCATCGCGCCGGGCATCAACCTCTCCATGCAGGCCCTGCACGAAGCCGCCGCCAACCTGCCGCGCATCGCCATCCAGAAACCGGCCCACGTCATCGGCCGCGACACCGTGGAATCCATGCAGGCCGGCGTCTATTGGGGCTATGTGGCGATGATCGAGGGCCTGGTGCGGCAGATCAAGGCGGAGTGGGGCAAGCCGATGACCGTGATCGGCACCGGCGGCGTCGCCTCGCTGTTCGAGGGCGCCACGGCCTCGATCGACAAGTTCGACCACGACCTGACCATCCGCGGCCTGCTGGAAATCCACAGGCGCAATATTGGACGCGCCGTTTCATGAAGCCTTCGCCCGAGGATGAACTCGTCTTCCTGCCGCTTGGCGGCTCGAACGAGATCGGGATGAACTTCAACTGCTACGGTTACGGCCCGCCCGACGACCGCAAATGGATCATCGTCGATGTCGGCGTCACCTTCGGCGACCAGACCACGCCGGGCGTCGAGATCATCATGCCCGACCCGAGCTATATCGAGGAGTTGGCCGACGACATCCTGGGCATCGTGCTCACCCACGCGCACGAGGACCATATCGGCGCCATGGGCTGGCTCTGGCCCAGGCTGAAGGCGCCCATCTACGCCACCCCCTTCACCGCCTTCCTGCTGCGCGAAAAGATGCGCGAGCGCGGCGCGCTGGACAAGGCCAGGATCACCGAG
>DASYAQ010000410.1:0-4090 GCA_036501225.1 Caulobacteraceae bacterium
ACCCCTGCCGACGCTTCGCCCCCGGCCTCACGGCCGACGACGCACGGCTCGGGGCCGATGCGGGTCGCTAATCCTTCACCGTAGTGGACTTCCACCACCTACTCCTCGCCGGCCTCCCGGCGCACTGTCCCCAATTTCCCGCCCTCGCGGGATGAGCCGAGTATTCAGGATCCGCTCGCCTTCGCCACGCGGCGCCATTTGTGCAGCAGGGGTTCGGTGTAGCCGTTGGGTTGGGCGGCGCCTTGAAGGACCAGTTCGCGGGCCGCCGCGAAGGCCGGGCCGTCGAAGGCCGGCGCCATCGGGCGGTAGTCGGGGTCGGCGGCGTTCTGCTGGTCGACCACCAGGGCCATGCGGCGAAGGCTGGCCTCGACCTCGGCGGTGCTGAGCACGCCATGGCGCAGCCAGTTGGCCAGCAGTTGCGAGGAAATGCGTAAGGTGGCGCGGTCCTCCATCAGGCCGACCTCGTGGATGTCCGGCACCTTGGAGCAGCCGACGCCCTGGTCGACCCAGCGCACCACGTAGCCCAGTATGCTCTGGATATTGTCGTCCAGCTCCTCCCTCACCTCTTCCGGCGAAAAGTTGCGGCCGATGGCCAGCGGCGGCGTCAGCAGCCGGTCCAGCCCCTCGACCGGCCCGCCGGCCAGTTCGTCCTGGCGCTTCAGCACATCGACCTGGTGATAGTGCAGCGCGTGCAGGGTGGCCGCGGTCGGCGACGGCACCCAGGCGGTGGTCGCGCCGCTCTGCGGGTGGCCGATCTTCTGCTCCAGCATGTCGGCCATGCGGTCGGGGGCGGCCCACATGCCCTTGCCGATCTGGGCGCGGCCCTTCAGGCCCGAGGCCAGGCCGATCTCGACGTTGCGCAGCTCGTACGACTTGATCCACGGCGTCCCCCGCATCTCGGCCTTGCGCACCATCGGCCCGCCTTCCATGGCGGTGTGGATCTCGTCGCCGGTGCGGTCGAGGAAGCCGGTATTGATGAAGACGATCCTGTGCCGCGCCGCATGGATGCAGGCGGCCAGATTGGCCGAGGTGCGCCGTTCCTCGTCCATCACCCCGATCTTCAGGGTGTTTTCGGGCAGGCGCAGGACGGCCTCGACGCGGGCGAACAGCTCGACGGCGTGCTCGACCTCCTCAGGCCCATGCATCTTCGGCTTGACGATATAGACCGAGCCGGCGCGGCTGTTGCGGAACGCGCCAGCCCCGCGCAGGTCATGCGCGGCGGCCGTGCTGGTGATCAGGGCGTCGAGGAAGCCCTCGGGGATCGGCGCCCCGTCGGCGGTCTTCACCGCGTCGGTGTACAGGTGGTGGCCGACATTGCGCACCAGCAGGAGCGCGCGGCCGGGCAGCACCAGGTCGCCGCCCTCCGGCCTGGTGTAGCGGCGATCCGGCGCCAGGCGGCGCGAGATGAGCTTGCCGTCCTTTTCCAGGTCGGCGTTCAGGTCGCCCCGCATCAGGCCCAGCCAGTTGCGATAGACCAGCACCTTGTCCTCGGCGTCGACGGCGGAGACCGAGTCCTCGCAGTCGATGATGGTCGAGACCGCCGATTCCAGGATCACGTCGGCGACCCCGGCCGGATCGTCCTTGCCGATGCTGTGCGCGCGGTCGATGGCGATCTCCAGGTGCAGGCCGTGCACGCGCAACAGGATGGCCGACGGCGCATCGGCCTCGCCGCGATAGCCGACAAAACGGCTGGGCTTGGCCAGGGCAACGTCGCCGCCCGCCGTCCTGACCACCAGGGCGCCGGCCTCGACGGAATAGCCGGCGGCGTCGGCGTGCTTGCCCTTAGCCAGCGGCGCGGCGACGTCGAGCGCGGCCTTGGCGCGGGCGATTACCTTGGCGCCGCGCACAGGGTTATAGGCCCCGCCGCGCGTTGCGCCGTCGGCCTCGTCGATGGCGTCGGTTCCATAAAGAGCGTCATAGAGGCTGCCCCAGCGGGCGTTGGCGGCGTTCAGCGCGTAGCGGGCGTTGGTGATCGGCACCACCAGCTGCGGGCCCGGCGTCCGGCTGAACTCAGGATCGACATTCTCGGTGTCGACGCTGAACGGCGCGGGCGCGACCGTCAGATAGCCGATCGAGCGCAGGAAGACCTGCTCGGCGGCGACATCCAGCGCCGCGTCGCGATGGGCGAGGCGCCAGTCGTCGATCTTAGCCTGCAGTTCGTCGCGCCGCTGCAGCAGGCCGCGGTTGCGCGGGCCCAGATCGCCGACCAGCCCGGCCAGGCCGCTCCAGAAGTCTTCGGCGGAAACCTCCAGGCCCGGCAGCAGCTCGGTTTCGACGAATTCGGCGAGGCGCGGGTCGACGGTGAGATCGGCTCGGGTGGTCATAGGCGCTCCTGACAAGTCCATGAGAGCCGATAAGGGCCATCGGCCGCTGCGTCCAGTTCGCGGATCAAACGCCGCCTGGACTTATGGTCATCCGATGACTATAATTCCTCGATGTCCACCCACAGCGTCGCGGACGCCAAGGCCCACCTGTCCAACCTGATCGACCGCGCAATGGACGGCGAGGCGGTGGTGATCACGCGCCATGGCCAGCCTGTGGTGGAGCTGAAGGCGCTGACGACGCTCGCTCCGCCTATGAGCAAGGCCGACCTCGATTGGCTGCGCAGCCGCAGGCTGGCCAGGCGGATCGCCGGCTTCGACCCGGGCGTCTTCGTCAGCCAGATGCGGGACGAAGATGACGAACGCCTGCTTCGACGCTAGCGCGCTCGTCTCGCTGTTCGTGGGTGATACTTTCGGCGAACGCTGCGAGGCGTACATCGAGACCTACGCGCCGAACATCCTTGTCAGCGATTTTGCGGCCGTCGAGTTCGCTTCCGCGATCAACAAGCTTGTTCGAATGGACATGCTTCCCGCGTCAACCGCACAAGGCGTGTTTTCGGACTTCGACGAATGGCGGCGACGGGCGGCGACGCAAATCTCGCTGGACTCGCGGGACCTGGTCGCCGCGGACGGTTATCTGCGCCGCCTCGACCTGAATCTACGAGCTGGAGACGCGATCCATATCGCCATCGCCGCGCGCGCCAAGGCCTCGCTGGCCACCTTCGACCAGCGTATGGCGCAAGTCGCGTCCGTGCTCGGCCTCGATATCGCGCCGGCCTGAGGCCGGACCTGCCTTGACCATTGACGCGAGCCGCCGCGGCAGGGCCTATAACAACCGTTTGAAATCGGGGTCGCCAACGCCTGCGATCCTTGCTGCACAAGCATCATAGAGGAAACGCCATGACCGCGATCAACGCCGTGACCGACTTTGCCGTCGAGGGCGACGTCGGCGTCATCACGCTGAACTCCCCGCCGGTGAACGCGCTGTCGGCGGCGGTGCGCGACGGCCTGGCCGGCGGCATGGCCGCCGCGGCCGCCGACGCCGCGGTCGAGGCCGTGGTCATCGTCTGCGAAGGCCGCACCTTCATCGCCGGCGCCGACATCACCGAATTCGGCGGCGCCCAGAAGGGCGCCAGCCTGTTCGACGTGCAGGACGCCATCGAAGGCTCGTCCAAGCCGGTCGTCGCCGCCATTCACGGCACGGCGCTTGGCGGCGGCCTGGAGGTCGCCCTGGCCTGCCACTATCGCGTCGCCGTCCCCTCCGCCCGGTGCGGCCTGCCGGAGGTGAACCTGGGCCTGTTGCCCGGCGCCGGCGGCACCCAGCGCCTGCCGCGCATCGTCGGCGTCGAGAAGGCGCTGGAGATGATGACCTCGGGCCAGCACGTGCCGGCCAAGCAATGCCTGGAGATGGGCCTGGTCGACGAACTGGTCGAGGAAGGCAAGCTGCGCGAGGGCGCGATCGCCTTCGCCAGGAAGATTGTCGCCGAGAAGCGGCCGCTGAAGAAGGTGCGGGAATCCAACGAGAAGGTCGAAGCGGCGCGCGGCCATCCCGAGATCTTCGCCAACTTCCGCAAGGCCAATGCGCGCAAGTTCCGCGGCTTCCTGGCCCCTGAATACAACATCCGCTGCATCGAGGCGGCGGTGAACCAGCCCTTCGACGAGGGCCTGAAGACCGAGCGCAAGCTGTTCGGCGAGCTGATGAGCGGCTCGCAATCGGCCGCGCAGCGCTACGCCTTCTTCGCCGAGCGCCAGGCCAACAAGGTGCCGGA
>DASYAQ010000411.1:0-9045 GCA_036501225.1 Caulobacteraceae bacterium
CGCCCGGGTGCTGAAGTCGCAGGCCGAGCCCAGCGGGATGCCCCCGGGCGGGTCGATGAAACGTGCCGGCGCCTCCCACCAGGCAGTGTTGGTGGCGGCGGGATCGCGGCCCTGGGCGTAGCTGGCCAGCAACAGGAGGTCGACGTCCGGCGAGAAGTCGATCTTCAGCTGGCCGCGGACCATGTAATAGTCCTCGGCGTCCTCGCTGTGCGATGCGCCCGGAGCGGTGGAGAGGTTCTTGGTGTAGGCCGAGTGCTCGGCCGAGACGGCGGTCAGCCGCCCTTCGACGCCGACGCCGCCGTCGCCCTGAACGATTGGGCCGCTGACGAAGCCGCGGAAGGTGCGGGCGGAATAGTCGCCGAACATGGCGTCGGCCCCGGCCTGGAAGACGGCGGTCGGCTTGTTGGTGATGACGTTGATCGAGCCGCCGACCGAGTTGCGGCCATAGAGGGTGCCCTGCGGGCCGCGCAGCACCTCGACGCGATTGACGTCATAGAATTCCGGATCGATGGCGGTGGTGCGCTGCAGGTAGATGCCGTCGACATTGTACGCGACCGGCGAGTCGCCGCCCGGCGTGGTGTTCTGGCTGCCAAGCCCGCGCATGGTGATAACGTTTTCGCCGCCGGTGACCCCGGCCCCGAAGCGCAGGGACGGAACCCGCGTCCCCAGGTCCTTGAACCCGATGATGCCTTCCTGCTCGAGCGCCTGGCCGGTCACGGCGGTGATGGCGATCGGCACCTTCTGCAGGTTTTCACTGCGCCTCTGGGCGGTGACGACCACATCCTGGACGGCGGAGCCCGACGTCGCGCTGGCCGGCGCCGCCGGATTGGAGTCCGGCGCCGCGGCCCAGGTCGCTGACTGGCCCGCGGCCGCGAATAGGCAGGCGGTCGACGCGGTCGCCAATAGGCGGATTGCGAAGCTCACGATGACGTCCTCCCAGTTTTTTTGGGTCTGCCGGACGTTCGACTGGTCCGCCCCTCATTACCGCAAAGCATAACAGCGGTTTCGTAGATTGGGAAGGCGAATATAACAGGCGATATGTAACAGCGTGATGGAGCGAAGCCCGCGTTGCGCCGCCGCTCGCCCGCTTCGAGATCCAGACTAGCGGTGGCTGGTCGCCGAAGCCGGCGACGGCTTAGGACGCTTCGCCCCGGCGGTGACGATCCAGGCGTCGATCATTTCGCGCTGGCGCGCCGCGGGGATCTTTCCGACGCCCAGCAGGACCTGGACAGCGATTCCGTCGATCAGGGCGATGAGTTCCTGGGCCGCCGCGTCGGCCTCGAAGGTGGACGGCATCTCGTCCTGGCTCTGCGCCCGGCGGATCAGCCCGGCCAGGCGGTTGCGCCACTCGTCGTAACGCAGACGCATCACCCTCGCCACTTCGGGGTTGTAGCTCGAACGCTCCCAGAACCCGATCCAGATTCGCCACAGGCCCCGCTTCTCACGGGTCGTCGGCAGGGCGTCGGCAATTACCTTGCGCAGGGCGTCAATCGCCGATTCGTCTCGGGCGCTGCGCTCCATGCGCGGCCGCACCAGCTTGGCGGCGTATTCGGAGGCCTCGATCAGCACCTGATCCTTGGACTCGAAATAGTGGGTCAGGGCGCCGGTGGTGAAGCCCGCCTCCTTGGCCACCTCGCGGACGGTCAGCCCGCCGACCCCGGCGCGCATGATCACCCGCAGCGCCGCCGCCGCGAAGATCTCCCGCCGCTCGTTGTGGTCCGCTTGCCTGGCCATTCGCCTCGCCATCGACGGCGTGGTCGATAACGCCCGTTCCGGAAGCCTAGAGGCCCGTGCATAGCCGCGAACGCCTTTTTGGGCAAGATGCACCGCCGCTGCCGCCGACACACCGGTGGACGTGGCCAGATGACGCGTGTGCATAACGATCGTTGTGCATCTTTTCTTTTTCAGAACGTTGGTTATGTTATCGCGCAATTCAAGGGCGTGCGGCCGCGTTGACGCTTCGGCTTGCCCAAACATTACAGCTGTTATGTCATCTGAGGGACGGAGCCCATGAAATTCGACATCTTCTGCGAGATACAGCGGGCCTTTCCGTGGCATGGCCAGGATGAAGGCAGCCTGCTTCGCGAAACCCTGGCCCAGGCCAAGGCGGCCGACGCGGCGGGCTTCGACGCCTGGTGGCAGGTCGAGCACCACGGCGCGCCCCAGTTCAGCTATTCGGCCTCGCCGGAGGTCATGCTGACCGCGATCGCCATGTCCACCGAACGCCTGCGGGTGGGCCACGCCGGCGTGCTCGCGCCGTTCAAGATCAACAACCCCCTGCGCGTGGCCGAGCGCGCCGCGACCATCGACCTGCTCTCGAACGGCCGCTTCGAACTCGGCCTGGCCAAGTCCGGCGGCAAGGAATGGGAGACCTTCGGCGTCGATCCCGAGACCGCCCGCGACGAGCTCTGCGAAGCCATGCACATCATTCCGCGCATGTGGACCGATGCGGAATTCTCCTGGGACTCAGCCCTCTACGCCATGCCGCCGCGCGAGGTGGTCCCCCGCCCCATGCAAAAGCCGCATCCGCGCCTCTGGCAGACCTGTGGCTCGCCGGAGAGCTTCTACCTGGCCGGCGAGATGGGCGTCGGCGCCCTGGGCACCACCCTGCTCAGCCCGGTGTCGGTGCTGGGCAGGATGATGCGCGAGCACGATCGCGGCCTGGCGGCCTGCGCCTCCCCGGCCGGCAAGACGGTCAATCCGGAAAAAGGCGCCTTCACCTTCGTGCATGTGGCGGAGAGCCGCAAGGCGGCCATCGCCAACGGCGCGGCCTGGTCGGCGCTCTGGTACGTCAACGAGGCGGCGGTGACCTTCAAGGTGCCGCGGCGGATCTGGTACGACATGATCAAGAGCGGCCTGCATCCCAACGCCGCCCAGGCCACCACGGCCAGGGCCTCCCTCGACCCGCATGAGACCGAGATCCTGGCGGACGACCCTCCCGTGCTGGTGGTGCTCAAACGCATGGCCCAGGGCGAGACCATCAGTCCCGAAGAGGCGCACGAGGTGCTCGAGCCGCTGGATTGCGTAGTGATCGGCGATCACGCCCACTGCCGCGATAAGCTGAAGGCCTACGAGGCCATCGGCGTGAACCGCATGATGTGCATGATGCAGTTCGGCGCCATCCCGCACCAGGCCGTCCTCGACAGTATCGCCCTGACCGGAAGACACTTGGCGCCCGCCTTTGCGGATCGAACAATACAGACGGTCTAAACTGGCGACACGCCTGGCTGGACCGCTGAGCCAAGGCGATCATTCAAACCCAGAGGGGTGAAGCCCGTCTCGAAAGCGGGCTTGCAATTCCCTTGCGATAGCGCGTACTTTGCGTTGCAAAGAGAGGGACGCCCGTGAGCAACCTCGACAGAGCCCTGGCCGAGATCAGCGCCATCCGCGGCCAGATGGCGCGCGCCAGCGAGTTTCGCGGCTATGGGCCGGCGACCTTCGCGGTGACCGGGCTGCTGGCGGCGCTGGCCGCCGTCGGCCAGGCGATCTGGCTGAAGGACCCCGCCGCCAACGTCGCGGCCTATCTGGGCCTGTGGATCGGCGTGGCCGCGGCCTCGGCGGCCATCATCGGCTTCGAAATGGTGACCCGCTCGCGGCGGATGCATTCCGACCTGGCCGGCGAGATGATCCGCGCCGCCGTCGAGCAGTTCCTGCCGGCCGCCGCTGCCGGCGCGCTGATCACCGCAACGCTATGGCGTTTCGCGCCGCAGAGCCTGCCGCTGCTGCCCGGCCTCTGGCAGATCAGCTTCGGGCTTGGCGTCTTCGCCTCCTGCCGCTTCCTGCCGAGGGCCATGGTGCTGGTCGGGGTCTGGTATCTGGCCGCGGGGCTGGTCTGCCTCGCCCATTGCAGCGGCGGCCGGGCCTTTTCGCCCTGGGCCATGGGCCTGGCCTTCGGGATCGGCCAGGGCCTGGTGGCTATCGTCCTGCAGCGCGGCGTCGGAGGCGGCGATGCGCGGGCCTGATCGCGACGCCGGCCAGTTCGCCTATGCGGGACTCGACCGGGTCATCCACGAACGCGCCCGGCTGGGCGTGCTCACCTCGCTGGTCGCCCACCCCAGGGGCCTGGCCTTCGCCGACCTGCGCCGCATGTGCCAGCTCACCGACGGCAACCTCAGCCGCCACCTGCAGGTGCTGACCGAGGCCGGCCTGGTCGAGGCCTCAAAGTCGTTCGAGCAGAACCGGCCGCAGACCTTCTGCCGGATCACCGCGCAAGGCCGCGCCCGCTATCTCGACTATCTGTCGGTGCTGGAACAGGTCGTCCGCGACGCCGCCGCGGCGGTGAAGGCCGATGCCGCCGCGCCCGGCCTTGCCGGCCTCGCCCCCGCCTGACCCTCTCTTTTTTTCGCTGGAAACTTTGCAATGCCAAGTCCTTGCCAATCCCAACCGAAACTCCACGTCGCCATCATCATGGACGGCAATGGCCGCTGGGCGACCCGCCGGGGCCTGCCGCGCACGCTGGGCCACCGCGCCGGCGCCGAGGCCATGCGGCGGATCTCCCAGGCCGCGCCGGAGCTTGGCGTCACCACCCTGACCTTCTTCGCCTTCTCGGCCTACAACTGGCAGCGCGCGCCCGCGGAGGTCGACGGGCTGATGCGGCTCCTCAGCGACTATCTCCGCTCGGAGACCCAGACCCTGATCGACTCAGGCGCGCGCCTCACCCTGATCGGCCGCCGCGATCGGCTGCCGATCATTCACCGCGATCGCCTGACGCGCATCGAACAGGCGACGGCTGGCGGGCGGCGGCTGCACATCCGCATCGCGGTCGACTATTCCGCCCGCGCCGCGATCGAGGCGGCGGCGGCGCGCCGGGCGGCGGGATCGGTGGACGGCTTCGGCCGCCTGGTCGCCCAGGCGGCGCCGGATGAACCCGATGAGGCCTGTGACGTCGACCTGGTCATCCGCACCGGCGGCGACAAGCGGCTGTCCGACTTCCTGCTCTGGGAGAGCGCCTTCGCCGAACTCTGGTTCACCGACCAGATGTGGCCGGACTTCGACGAGGCCGCGTTCAGCCGCGCCATCGCCGAGTTCCGCGCCCGCGAGCGAACCTCGATCCTGCCGGAAGGGCGTCGGCCATGGGAAGCGACCGCGGCCTAACGGCTGGGCGGCGGCGGTCCTAAGTCTGACCGCCAAGTTCGCCAAAGACGCCAAGGATAGCGTGCGCAGGCGACGATCAAGCGCGCGCCGGAGGCGCATTCGTGCCCTGAAGGCCGACCCGCGGTCTCTTGTCGGCGTCCTTGGCGAACTTGGCGGTTAAATGCCGGCGGTCCGGTCAATGCTGACCGGCCTGCATGGCTGTGCCGTAAGCCTCAGCCGGCTTTGAAGCGGCTGATATCCAGGCCGGAGCCGACAGGCAGGCGAATGGTCTCCATGCCCGGCTTGGCCCGGACCGCCTTGGCATAGCGCAACACCTCGTCGCCGCCCGGCCGGATCATGTTGTCGGCGACGATGATCGCGCCCGCATTGAGCTTCGGATAGAAGGCCTCAAGACAGGGCGCGTAGAGGTCCTTCCACAGGTCGAGCAGGACGAAGTCGATGCCGGCGGGCAAGGCGGCGATCAATTCGAGCGCGTCGCCGACCTTGAAGTCGACATGCTCGGCGAGGCCGGCCTTGACCGACATCTCCCGCGCATAGGCCGACTTGTAATCCTGCAGCTCCAGCGTGGTCAGCCGCCCGCCGGCGGCGCGGGCGGCCTCGGCCAGCCAGATGCCGGAATAGCCGTAGGAGGTGCCGATCTCGAGAATGTTCGGGCTTTTAAGGCCCTTGGCGAGAATATTGATCAGTCGGCCGGTCTCCGGCCCGACCGCGAGCAGGACGCGATCACGCCAATCGGTCGGGCCTCCCGGCGCACCGCCTTGTCGCATTTGCGCACTCTCTTGGCGCATCCGCTCGTCATACAGGGCCAGAACCGCCGTCATTCTGTCGTCCATGCAAGGCGCCTTGATCTGCTGGATCGTTCGTCGGCGCGACGACCCTTGGTCAATCGCGCCTCGCCCTTTTCGATATATCGAAACCAACCGGTGGGCAATAACAGATATATCTGGGCTATGTCATGAACCAAGCGGCTACTGGGCTGGCGGCGCGCTGATCATTAGCGTCTTGCCGTGGAAACCGTATCCGATCAGCGCCTTGGTCTTGCCCGAAGCGATCCCGATGAGCAGTTCGGTCAGCAATTCCGGCGACGGTCGTCCGGTGAAATAGCCGAAGACCTGGGTCTGGTCCTCACCCGCGATGGTGGCCACCCAATGCTCGCGCGAGGATTGGGCGCGCGCGACCAGATTGGCCAGTTCGTCGGGCGCGACGACCAGCGCCGGGGCCAGACCGTCGGTCATCGGGGTCAGGCGATCGGTCAGCGCATCGCCGCCGTCGTCGGTGACGCCGCGCCAATACAACAGGGGCCTCGGGCTGGTCGGAATCGGCCGGTCGACGCACCAGGTTATGGCCGCCGCCGGTTTTCCGATCGGCTTGCCCTCAGCGGCCGCGCCCAGTGCTCCGCCGTCCAGCAGAGCGGTCATCATGGCGGTCTTTGAAATCTCGGCCTGTTCGGTGACGGCCACGCCTGTTCGCGCGGGAGACGGCGAGCGGGCGCAGAGATCGAGCCGCGCGCCCGCCGATGTCCGGACGATCGCCGTCAAGGCCGCGATATCGCCGAGAACCTGGCCTTCCTCGCTGGCCTGATAGGACGCCCGATATTCCAGGGTCCACCCATCCAGGTCGGCCATCCAGATGCCGGTGCGGAGCCCATTATTGAGGCCATAGAGGGCGGTGACCCAGTCCAAGCCTCCGGCCTTGGATCGCATCTCCGAAATCGGTTTCGGCTGCATGGCGGCCCGCAGCTGGAAGAGCTCCTTTTTGGCCTCGGCGAGCGCGTCTTCGACCCTCGAGCCGGAGCGCCGCGTCAGATAGACGGTGATGTCCCGCCTGTCGGCCGCATAGTTGCAGCTGACGTCCAGTCCGACCCGGTCATAGAGGTCGACCCGCGTCCGCCGATAGCCGGCGAACATCGCTGGGCAGGCCAGCCCCGACTGCAGATGCTCCAGGCCGTTATCCGCGGTGGGACGCCAGATGCCTGGCGGCTGGGATCGCGCCACCGTGTCAGGCGGTTGCGCGACCCGCGGTGACGGCGGCGTGTCGGCAAGGGCCGAGGCGGCGGAAAACACCATCGCCAGAATAAGAACGCGCATCACCCCTCCCCGACCCGTCGCCCAGCTTAACCCGCCTCGTCGAATTCTCACGCCAGAATCGCGCCGGCTCCCGCGGCCAGGGCTCGACCATGGGCGGTCAGACGAGCATTCTGGCCAAGGCAGCCTGGGAGTAGGCTTGGGTCGAGGTTTCGCGCCCGACCTCTTCAGGTCGCGGGCCTGGGTAGCAGCGCTGACCTGCACAACGGCCTCAGTCTCGCCGCCCGCTACGACGCCGACATCTCCGGCCGGACCTCCGACCAGCGTCCGAGCCTTGAGGCCCGCCTGAGGGGAAATTGGGGACACGTACGCATCGCTGATCTCACGGGCAGTGACTCAGAAGGCCGCGGGATGCGTACGTGTCCCCAATTTCTACGGACGTGACTCAGAAGGTCGCGGGATGCCTACGTGTCCCTAATTTCTAGACCCTGAGCACGGTCGCCGTAACGATCGGCCTTCGCTCCCATAGCCGGAACGAGTTCCGCTTCAGGGCGCGGATCAGCGCCTGCTCGACGGCGTGGTCGTCTTCTCGGTCGTAGTCGTTCAGGCCGCGCACGGCAGCCTCGGCGGCGTTGGCCAGGTCGTCGAGCGCCTCTTCCAGCGGGGTGTTCTCGTCGCCGGGCAGGCCGATGGACTGCACCTGCGGGCCGGAGACGATGCGGCCGCGCTCGTCCAGCACCAACGCCACGGTCAGCATGCCCGAATGCGAGGCGTGGCGGCGTTCGCGCAGGGCCTCGCCGTTCTCGACGGTCAGCACGCCGCCATCGACATAGATGCGGCCGGACGGAACCTCGTCGATGATCTCGGCCTTGCCAGGGGCCAGGCGGACCATGTCGCCGTTGCGCGGCGCCACGGTCTGCCCAACCTGCAGATCGCGGGCCAGGGCGGCGTGTTCGAGCAGGTGGCGGCGCTCGCCATGGGTCGGCACGGCGATCTTCGGGCGCGCCCAGGCGTACATTTCCTTCAGTTCGTCGCGGCAGGGGTGGCCGGAAACGTGGATGCCCGGATGGTCACGCTCCGTGTACAGACGAACCCCGCGATCGGCGAGCCGGTTCTGCAGGTTGCGGATCGGCACCTCGTTGCCGGGGATGATGCGCGAGGAGAAGATGCAGTGATCGCCCTTGCCCAGCTTGACGTGCGGGTGCGTCCCCTCGGCGATGCGGTAAAGCGCCGCGCGCGCCTCGCCCTGGCTGCCGGTGCAGAGATAGAGGATCTGGTCGTCGGGAAACCGCCCGGCCTCGGCGTCGTTGACGAAAGGCTCCAGGCCTTTCAGAAAGCCCACCGAACTGGCGGCGGCGGCCATGCGGAACATCGAGCGGCCGACCAGGCAGACCTTGCGGCCATTGGCCTGGCCGGCGCGGATGATGGTGTCCATGCGCGCCACATTGGAGGCGAAGCAGGCGCAGGCGATCTTGCCGCTCAGCGAGCCGATCAGCCGGTTCATCACCTCGCGCACCTCGGCCTCGGAGCCCGCGGTCCCGTCGACGAAGACGTTGGTGGAGTCGCAGACCATGGCCAGCACGCCCTCGTCGCCGAGGCGGCGGATGGCGTCGACGTCGGTGACCCCGCCCAGCAACGGATCGGGGTCGATCTTCCAGTCGCCGGTGTGCAGCACCGTGCCCAGCGGCGTCTTGATGGACAGGCCGTTCGGCTCGGGAATCGAGTGGGTCAGCGTGATCAGGTCGACCTCGAACGGGCCGAGCGTGACCCGGCCGTTCAGCGGGACCTCGGTGATCCTGGCCTTGTCCAGCGCGCCGCGCTCGCGCATCTTTTCGCGCAGCAGGAAGGCGGTGAAGGGGGTGGCGTAGATGGGCGCCTTCAGCCTGGGCCAGAGCCAGCCCATGGCGCCGATATGGTCCTCGTGCGC
>DASYAQ010000412.1:0-5517 GCA_036501225.1 Caulobacteraceae bacterium
CACCGCCAAGGCGGCGCTGAAGATCGCCGTCGAGATGGCCGCCGACGGCCTGATCAGCCAGGACGAGGCGGTGATGCGCATCGAGCCGGCCTCGCTCGATCAGCTCTTGCACAAGACCCTGGACCCGAACGCCGAGCGCCAGATCATCGCCACCGGCCTGCCGGCCTCGCCGGGCGCGGCGACCGGCAAGGTGGTGTTCGATTCCGGCGAGGCCGAGCGCCTCGGCCAGATGGGCGAGGCGGTGATCCTGGTCCGCGACGAAACCTCGCCGGAAGATATTCACGGCATGCACGCGGCCAGGGGCATCGTCACCGCCCGCGGCGGCATGACCAGTCACGCCGCGGTGGTGGCGCGCGGCATGGGCCGGGCTTGCGTCTCCGGCGCCGGCGAGCTGCAGATCGACGCCAAGGCTGGGGTCTTCCAGGCCCGTGGCCGCACCATCGCGGCCGGCGAGGTGATCACCATCGACGGCTCCAAGGGCGAGATCCTGCTGGGCGCGGTCAATATGATCGAGCCGGAGCTGACCGGCGACTTCGCGACGCTGATGACCTGGGCCGACACGGCCCGGCGGCTGAAGGTGCGCGCCAATGCCGAGACCGCGCTCGACGCCCGCACCGCGCGCCAGTTCGGCGCCGAGGGCATCGGCCTGGTCCGCACCGAGCACATGTTCTTCGACGCCGACCGCATCGCCTCGGTGCGCGAAATGATCCTGGCCGATGACGAGGCCGGCCGCCGCCCGCCTCTGGCCAAGATGCTGGAAATGCAGCGCTCGGACCTGATCGAGCTCTTCACCATCATGGACGGCCTACCGGTCACCATCCGGCTGCTCGACCCGCCGCTGCACGAATTTTTGCCGCACACGCGCGAGGACGTCGAGGCGGTGGCCAAGGCGACCGGGCTGGACGCCGGCAAGTTGATGCAGCGGGCGAGGGACCTGGCCGAGACCAACCCCATGCTCGGCCATCGCGGCTGCCGGCTGGGCATCTCGTACCCGGAAATCTACGAGATGCAGGTGCGCGCCATCATCGAGGCGGCCGGCGAGATCGTCCTGGCCGGCAACCCCGCGCCCCAGGCCGAGATCATGCATCCGCTGGTCTCCAAGCCCGAGGAGATGAAGTTCCTCCGTGAACTGACGGATCGAGTGGCCCGGCAGGTGATGGACGAGAAGGGCTGTGAGGTCCCATACAGCGTCGGGACCATGATCGAGCTGCCGCGCGCGGCGCTGCTGGCCGGCGAACTGGCCGACAACGCGGAGTTCTTCTCCTTCGGCACCAACGACCTGACCCAGACCACCTTCGGCATCAGCCGCGACGACTCCGCGCGGTTCCTGGGCGCCTATATGGACAAGGGCATCTTCGAGAAGGATCCGTTCGTCAGCCTCGACGTCGACGGCGTCGGGGCGCTGATCCGCATCGCCGCCGAACGCGGCCGGGCGGTGCGGCCGGACGTCAAGCTCGGCATCTGCGGCGAGCACGGCGGTGATCCGGCCTCGATCGACTTCTGCGAGGAGATCGGGCTGGACTATGTGTCCTGCTCGCCCTACCGGACGCCGATCGCCCGGCTGGCGGCGGCGCAGGCCGCGCTGAGCCGCAAGACCTGAACGGAGCCGGAGCCGTGAGCGACATGCCCCTGGACGCCCACGAACACCTCGAGCACGCCGAACACGCGGCGCACGCCAACGATCCGTTCATTTCGCTGGTCTCGATCACCATCGCCGTGCTGGCGGTGCTGGCGGCCCTGACCTCCAGCCTGGAGACCTTTGAGAGCGCCAGCGCCATCATCGCCGCCAACCGGGCGGTCCTGCTGCAAGACCAGGCCACCGACCAGTGGAGCCTCTACGAAGCCAAGAGCATCAAGAAGAATCTCTATGCCGTCGCCGCCGACAGCAGCGCGACCCACGCCCAGGACTATCTGAAGAAGGCCAAGGCCGAGGGCGCGGACGGTGATGTCGCCGGGGCCGCCGCCAAGAAGCTCGAAGGCGACCGCGAGCAGCAGATCAGGCTCAGCGAAGTCCACGAAGGCCGCCACCACCGCCTGACCATCGGCGCGACGCTGCTGGAAATGGGCATCGCGCTGTCGACCATCGCCATCGTCACCAAGAAGCGCTGGCCCTGGTACGCCGCCGCCTCCCTTGGCGGGCTCGGCGCGGTGATCGCGGGGCTAGCCTACCTGCTATAGCGAAAGCGACGCCCGTTGCCGCAACGCAACGTGGTCCACATTCCAGCCACATCGACGTCCTCAAGCGGCCACTGGCGGGTTCCAGGGTCCGGCGGCTGGGCGGGCGCCAAGAAAAGTCTCTCATCAGTAGGAGTATCCCGTCATGAAATCCCTCATTCTCGCCGCCGCCACCCTGGCGGTGCTTGGCGCCGCGGCGCCGGCGCTGGCCCAACCCATGAGCCTGAACGGCATCAGCGGCTACGGCACGCTGGGCGTCGAAGATCTCAACGACGGCAGCGCCAACATCGGCGCGGTGACCGGCCGGCTCGGCGCGCGTTTCGGCCCCTATATCGGCGTCGAGGGCGAGCTGTCCGGCGGCTTCGACAGCGCCCGCACCGACGTCGGCGGCGCCCGCTCGGACGTCAGCCTGCGCGACCAGTACGCCGCCTATGCGGTGGGGTTCCTCCCGGTCCTGCCCAACGCCGACCTGCTGGCCCGGATCGGCTATGGCGCCAGCGACCTGCACGTTTCGCGGCCGCTGAACAACGACTTCAACCGCTATCAGACCACCTGGAACGCCGGCGTCGGCGGCCAGTACTTCTTCGATCACGCCAACGGGGTGCGGCTCGACTACACCCGCGAAACCGCCGACCGCTCGGATCTCGACGCCAACGTCTTCTCCGCCGCCTACGTGCGGAAGTTCTAAACCAGCTCACACCCTTCCCCCTCGATGGGGGAAGGGCAGGGTTGGGGGTGTCGGCGGTGTGTCGAGGGGCGGGCTCGGATGGCGCCGAGCCGGCTGGCGCCAGCCGTTCAGCTCAGCAGCCACACCCCCATCCAACCTTCCCCTATCGAGGGGGAAGGCTAAGGGAGCGAGGGGAAGGCTTTTAGACCTCCCTGAGAAGCGGCAGCGCCATGCCCGGCGCCGGGCCGGCGCTCAGGCGTTCGCGGCGGAAGCGGAACAGTTCGGCCGGGCGGCCGCCGGTTTCCGGCTGCAGGCGGCCGAGGCCCTCGACCAGGTCGGTGCGCTCGAGGCCGCGGCGGAAGTTCTGCTTGTGCAGCGGGACGCCGGCCACCGCCTCGACCGTGCGCTGCAGCTGCGAGAGGGTGAATTCGGCCGGGGTCAGTTCGAAGGCCACCGGACGATATTTCAGCTTGCCGCGCAGGCGCCCCAGGCCGGTGGCCAGGATGCGCCGGTGGTCCGACAGCATCGGCTCGCCCAGCGCCGGCGACAGCGCCTTGGGCTCGGCGCCGGCCAGGCCGCGCGCCCGCTCGCGGTCGCGGCCGGCTTCGGGCGCCAGGCCCGCCTCATAGAGCAGCTCATAGCGCTCCAGCACCCGTTCCTCGTTCCAGGGTGCGCCATCGAGCGCGAAGAGCAGGCGCATGCGCCCCCGCCGCTCTTCGCTCGCCGCCCAGTCGGCCAGTCCCGGCGCGATCACCTCGTCGATCAGGCTGGGGCGGCCACGCCGCCAGTCCTCCCATGGGAAGAAACGGGTCAGCGGCGTCCAGACCGTGTCAGGACCCAGCGCCTGCACCGCCTGCGGCGTCAGGGCCAGATAGCCCACCGAAATCACCCGCGCCGCGCCGGCCCCGACGTCGGCGCGCGGCGCGTCGCGGCCGCGGTCGCCGAAGGTGTAGAGCTGCTCGACATAGCCGAGCTCGAACCGGGTCTGCTGGGTCACGAAGGCGCGCAGCGCCAGCTCGAAGGTGCGGTGGCCGTCCGGGTCGAATGGGCCGAAAGGCAGGCCAAGCAGGCTCGACGGCTCGCCCGTGCGCGGATCGTGGGTGCGCACGGTCCGGGCCACGGCCTCGCGGTCGCGCACGGCGACGACCACGGCGGAGAGGCCGATGACGATGGCGGTCGCGGGGGTGCTCAAAACCGCACCGGCAGGTCGAACGGCACGCCGGTGGGGACGAAATTATTGCCGCCGATCGCCTCGATGGCCTCGACCATGCGCCCGCGCCGACCCAGCAGATCGTCGGCCAGGGCTATGATGCGGCGGTTGGGGAAGGCGTGGCTGGCCGCCTGGCGCAGCACCAGCGCGATCCGCGCCTCGGCGACATCCGGATTGCGGTCGCAGGCGATGGCGAAGGCGCCGGCGGTCGAGCGGCTGATGCCGGCGAAACAGTGGACGACCATCGGTGCGCTGGCGTCCCAGGCGCGGCTGAACTCCAGCAGCCGCACGACCGATCCCATGTCCGGCGCCATATAGCCTTCCATCGGCGCGTTGATGTCGTCGACGTCGAGGCGCAGATGCCGGCCCTCCGGCACGCCCAGCGGCCGCATCACCGGGGTGCCGGGATCGATCAGCGTCACCAGGTGCGATGCCTGGCGCCGACGCACGACGCCGGGCATGTCGCTCAAGGAACAGACGATCAGGGTCATGGCCTATTCCGTATCGGCCGCCCGCGGCGCGGGCGCAAATCCCGCCGCCTCCGACAGTAGATGAAAGCGGCGGACGTACTGCCCCTGGGCCTCCGCGGCGGCGATCGGGCGGATGTCGAGATGGCAGCCCTTCGGCGGCCGGCCGAAGAAGCCCAGTGCTTCGCCGGTGGTGAAGCCGGCCAGCTGGGTCGCCTCGAAGAAGGCGCTGGCCTGGTCCGCCTGCTTGATCAGCGCCTTGATGCCGGCCGGCGGCCGCGCCGGCAGGCCGAAGCGATGGTGGATGGCCGCCTCGAGCCGGTCCTCGAAGCTCTTGTAGTTCAGGCCCAGCGCCGCCTTGAACGGCGAGATCATGTCGCCGATCACATATTCCGGCGCGTCGTGCAGCAGGGCGGTCAACCGCCAGCGCGGCTCGAGGCTGGGCTCGACATGGGCGGCGATCTCCTCGACCACCAGCGAATGCTGGGCGACCGAAAAGCCGTGCTCGCCGAAGGTCTGGCCGTTCCAGCGCGCCACCGCGCCAGCCCATGGGCGATGTCCTCGATCTCGATATCCAGCGGCGAGGGGTCGAGCAGGTCCAGCCGGCGGCCGGACAGCATGCGCTGCCACGCGCGGGGAGGCGTTCTTGTCCGAGCGGCGCCCTGCAGCCCTTTCGCCACCCGTTCGTTCCTTTGCTGTGGACGCGGCGTCAATTGATCTATCGTAATTCGAACGGCGTCGGCAGCGCCAAGGAATAAGCCGGGAGTCGAGACGATGGCGGGCTTGAGCATGAGTTGGGCGCGGATCATGGCGCCGGTCGCCGGCGGCGAAGCCGACAAGGCCGTCCTGGCCGCCGCCGCCGCCCTGGCCGAGCCGTTCCAGGCCGAGCTGGCCTGCGTCTACGCCCCCGCCGACGTCGCCGACCTGATGCCGTGGATGGGCGAGGGCTTCATGGGCGGCGTGCAGGTGACCGCCGTGCAGAGCCTGAAGGATGCCGC
>DASYAQ010000413.1:0-1766 GCA_036501225.1 Caulobacteraceae bacterium
CTACGGCATGTGCGCCATGCGCCACATGCACGACTATGGCACCACCTCCGAGCAGCTGGCCTGGATCAAGGTGGCGGCCTCGCACCATGCCCAGTGGAACGAGCACGCCATGCTGCGCGAGGTGGTCACGGTCGAGGACGTGCTGGCCTCGCCGATGATCGCCTCGCCGCTGCACCGGATGGACTGCTGCGTCATCTCCGACGGCGGCGGCGCGGTGATCGTGGTCTCGCCCGAGGTGGCGAAAAGCCTGAACCGGCCGCTGGTCAAGATCATCGGGGCCGGCGAAGCGCCCAAGGGCCCGCGCGGCGGCAACGATCTCGACCTGACCTATTCCGGCGCCGTCTGGTCCGGCCCCGCCGCCTTCGCCGAGGCCGGGGTCACGCCCAAGGACATGAAATACGCCTCGATCTACGACAGCTTCACCATCACCGTGCTCATGCAGCTCGAGGATCTCGGCTTCTGCAAGAAGGGCGACGGCGGCAAGTTCGTCGCCGACGGCAACCTGATCTCCGGCGTCGGCAAGCTGCCGTTCAACACCGACGGCGGCGGGCTGTGCAACAACCACCCCACCAACCGCGGCGGCATCACCAAGGTGATCGAGGCCGTGCGGCAGCTGCGCGGCGAGGCGCATCCCAAGGTGCAGGTCCCCAATTGCGACCTGGCCATAGCCCACGGCACCGGCGGTTCGCTCGGCACCCGCCATGGTGCTGCCACCGTCATCATGGAACGGGAGTAGAGGCGATGAGCGACGTTCAGGAGGCGCCCAAAACCCGCCGCATCCCGGCGCCGGCGACCAATGCCGAGAGCCAGCCCTTCTGGGAGGCGGCCAAGGAAGGCCGGTTCCTGATCAAGCGCTGCGGCGCGTGCGGCAAGGCGCACTGGTATCCGCGCGCGCTCTGCCCCTATTGCTTCAGCGCCGACACCCGCTGGGAAGAATCGCCGGGCGAAGGGGTGATCTACACCTTCAGCGTCATGTTCCGGAACACGCCGGTTCCCTATGCCATCGGCTACGTCAATCTCGACGAAGGCCCGGCGGTGCTGACCAATTTCGTCGGCTGCGATCTGGCGGGCTTAAAGATCGGCCAGAGGGTCAAGGTCCGTTTCCAGGACACCGAAGGCGGCCCGCCGGTCCCGGTGTTCGCCCCGATCTAGCGCCGGTCGGCGCGAATTTCCGAGCCCTGGTCAGCGATCGGTTGCAATTTTCCCGGATCGGGGCGAGCATCAAGCTTGGCTGGGGCGGCGGAGGGCCGATCATCCGGCTTTTCGGGGAAACAACCATGATCAAATACGCAATCGCCGCCGCCGCGGTGCTCTCGGTTCTGGCGCCCGCGGCCGCTCAGGCGCGGACCTACAGCTGCATCGCGAAGAGCCCGACCGGCAGCTACGGCTATTCCAGAAACATGTACCCGCTCGCCCGCGCCCGGCTGGTTGCGCTGAACCAGTGCGCCATCCGCACGCCGCGCAACCGCGTCTGCGTGATCACCAACTGCCACTAGTCAGCCAGGCGTTCGGGCCTGCGGCAACTGGCGCAAGGCCTGCAGGTCCTTTTCATTGACGTCGGATATCCAGTGCCGCGCCACGCCTAGCCCCGGCTGGGCCCGGCGACGCTGCTGGCCCGGGCGCGAAACGCCAGAGACGGAAAGGGGCGCGGCCGGCCCTGGGGGGAAGGGCCGGCCGCGGCTGCGGCCGTGCGGGGAACACGATTGCCGCTAGGACAATGGAGAAATGGCAGGCGTTATCCCATAGGTCCAATTGATTGATTTTAT
>DASYAQ010000414.1:0-1903 GCA_036501225.1 Caulobacteraceae bacterium
GGCGCCACGCGCCTGCAGGAGATCGTCTGGGGGGTCCTGCCGCAGGTCGCGCCGCTGTGGACCAGCTATGGCCTCTACCGGTTCGAATCCAACGCCCGCTCGGCCACGGTGCTTGGCCTGATCGGCGCCGGCGGCATCGGCCAGCTGCTGTTTGAATCCCTGCAGGCGTTCCGCTTCAGCGAAACCGCCGCCATGGTCATCGTGATCGTCGCCGCCGTGACCCTGATCGACCTGCTCTCCCAGGTCATGCGCAGCCGCCTTATTTGAATTTCCAGCCGTTGGGTCGTTGGGTCCAGGAAGTCCTGGAACTTTCGTGGTTTTCGGTGCGTCCGAAGGACGGACCACAAAGGACACAAAGGGCACAAAGGACGCGAAGGAAAGAATAGGTCACTCCACCAGCGCTGATTCTTGTTCTTGGTGTCCTTTGTGTCCTTTGTGGTCAAAATCTCACGTTCCCGCTTCGCGGGGGTGAGCGGAACAAAGCGCTGCGCCTAGACCTGCGCGGGCCTCCGCCGCAGGCGGGCCAGGCGGCGGAGGCGGCGCCAGAAGCGGGTTTTTTCCGGTTCGGGATAGGGCTGCAGGTTGCGCACGAACTCGTCGGCCGAGGCGCGCCAGGAGAAGCGCTCGGCATAGGCGCGGACATTGGCGCGGTCGATGGTCAGGCAGTCGAGGCAGGCCTCGGCCAAGCCCTCGGTCATGGTCTCGGCCACCCGGCCGGCGCCGGAATTGGGGATGATGTCCACCGGGCCCGGGGCCGGGAAGGCCGCCACCGGCGTGCCGGAGGCCATGGCCTCGAGGATCACCATGCCGAAGGTGTCGGTCAGCGAGGGGAAGACGAAGACGTCGGCGCCGGCATAGTAGGCGGAGAGCTCCTCGCCCGACTTGGCGCCGGGAAAGACGGCGTCCGGGTATTTGGCCTCAAGCTCCTTGCGCTGCGGTCCGTCGCCGACCAGCACCTTGGTCCCCGGCAGATCGAGCGCCAGGAAGGTCTCGATATTCTTCTCCACCGCGATGCGACCGACGTTCAGCCAGATCGGCCGCTCCAGCCCCGCATAGACGTCCGGGTGGCCGGCCTTGGCCGGGTTGAACACATCGGTGTCGACCCCGCGCGACCAGGGCGAGATGTTGTTGAAGCCGTGCCGGGCCAGCTCGTCGCGCATGGTCGGCGTCGCCACCATCAGCCGCCCGGACGGCTTGTGGAACCAGCGCATATAGGCGTAGCCGGCGGCCACCGGCAGCGGCAGGCGCGCGGCGACATACTCCGGAAACTTGGTGTGGTAGCTGGTGGTGAAGGGCAGCTTCCAGTCCAGGCAGATGCGCCGCGCCGCAAAGCCGATCGGGCCCTCGGTGGCGATGTGGATGGCCTCCGGCTCGAAGGACTTGAACCGCTCCTGCAGCGGCTCATAGGCGCCGACGGCGAGCTTGATCTCGGGATAGGTCGGCAGCGGGAAGGTCTTGAACTGGTCGGGCGAGATCACCTCGACCTCATGGCCCATGGCGCGGCACTCGGCCACGGTGCGGGTCAGGGTGCGGACGACGCCGTTGACCTGCGGCTCCCAGGCGTCTGTGGCCAGAAGGATGCGCATCAGGCGAAGGCGGCTTCGGCTTCGATCGCAGTGCGCTTGACCATCGACCACGAGCGAAGCTTCGCCCATTCGAGGATTTCCAGCCGGCCGTCCTCATGTTCGACCAGCGCGGTGCAGCTCTCCACCCAGTCGCCGTCGTTCACGTAAGACACGCCGCCGATATCGCGCATTTCCGCCTTGTGGATGTGGCCGCAGATGACGCCGTCGACGCCGCGCCGCCGGGCTTCGTCCGCCACGGCCGCCTCGAAATTCTCGATGAACTGCAGCGCGTTCTTCACCTTGACCTTCAGATAGGCCGAAAAGCTCCAATAGCCGAA
>DASYAQ010000415.1:0-7882 GCA_036501225.1 Caulobacteraceae bacterium
GCGCAGGCCGCGCTTGGCCGCGAGGGGCTTGCGGCTCGGGGCCCGGCCGCCGCCCTTGGCCTTCATGGTGATTTCCTTGAGCTTCACGTGCTGAAGCATCGAAAGGCTTTGCCCTGGCGCGCCCTTTTCAAGGTCGGCGAAAGCGCGGCCATAGGTCTTGATGCGGTCCTCGACCGAACCCAGAAATTCGCCCTCCCAGTCGCTGAGCTTGGCGCCGGTCTGGGCCGCGGCGCGCCGGGCGCGCTTCAGGGCGTTCAGAGCGGCGCGCTTGGCCTGGTCGCGGGCGTCTGGACGCGACCGCTTCATAGGCCTCCGATCGCCGACAGATAGAGGTCGACCAGGGCTTCTTCCTCCTGGCGCTTGGCCTTGTCCTGTTTGCGCAGGCGCACGACCTTGCGCAGGATCTTGACGTCGAACCCTTCGCCCTTGGCTTCGAGATAGACCTCCTTGAGGTCGCCCGAGACGGCCGCCTTGTCCTCCTCGAGCCGCTCGATGCGCTCGACCAGGGTTTTCAGCCGCCCCTGGGCGGTGCTGTTCAGGATTTCGATCGAAGAGGAATCGTCGGCCATGACCGGGAACGCTCGCAAAGCTTGAGGACAAAAACGTCGCCGAACCTAACGGCCGGCGCGCGCTTGGCCAAGGGCGCTCGAGAACGAACCTTCGAAGACGATCGCGTCGCCCCTCGGGGCTTAACCCTGGCGGGCCTTGAAGCGCGGATTGGTCTTGTTGATGACGTAAACGCGGCCCTTGCGGCGCACGAGCTTGCAGTCGCGATGACGGGTCTTCAGCGACTTCAGCGAACTTCTGACCTTCATGGCGCAAGTCTCGTAAGGAATAGGGCGGCGGAAATGAGCGGGCGCATATAGGTCGAAGGCGTTGAAAAGTCAAACTTCGCTCCCTGCCGGAGCCACCGGGCGGCGTCCTGTCCCGACATGGCCTTGAATGCGCCGCCGACGCCCGGCAAGCTTGGCTCATGCATCGCCGCCTCTTTCTCGCCGCCGGCCTCACCGCGCTCGCCGCGCCGGCGGCCTTCGCCGCCCAAGTCCCCGGAGGTCTGGCCCCCGGGCCGGTCGATGAGGCCGCGTTCGAGGCCTGGCGGTCGGACTATATCGAGCGGGCGGCGCTGGCCGGGCTTCCGCGCGGGATTCTGGCCCGCGAGTTCCAGGGCCTGACCCTCGATCCCGAGGTGGTGGCGCTGGACAGCCAGCAGCCGGAATTCTCCCGACCGATCAGCGACTATGTCACCGGTCTGACCGGCGACGGGCGGGTGAACGCCGGCAAGGCCAGGCGCGCCGGCGCGCCCTGGCTTTCCGGCATAGAGACCCGCTACGGCACGCCGTCGGAAGTGCTGGTCGCCATCTGGTCGGTGGAGTCCTCGTTCGGCGCCGGCCAGGGCGATTTCGACGTGCTGCGCTCGGTGGCCAGCCTGGCGGCGAACGGCCGCCGGCGCGACTGGGCCGAGCAGCAGATCGGCGCGGTCATCCACATCATCGCCTCGGGCGAGGCGACGCGGGCGCAGCTCAAGGGGTCCTGGGCCGGGGCCATGGGCCAGACCCAGCTCGAGCCGACCGCCTATCTCGAATACGCCGTCGACGTGCGCGGCGGCGGCCGGCCGGACGTCTGGAACTCGGCCGCGGATGCGCTGGCCTCCGCCGCCAACCTGCTGGCCAAGGCGGGCTGGCGGCGCGGCGAGGCCTGGCAACGCGAGGCCCGCCTGCCGGAAAGGTTCGACTATGGACTGGCCGAGGGCCCGGCCAGGCCCACCGCCGAATGGGTCGCGCTGGGCCTGAAGCCGGCGGTTGGCGACAGCTTCGGCGAACACGCTCCCGAGGCGGTGCTGCTGTTGCCGGCGGGCGCCGCGGGCCCGGCCTTCCTGGCCTTTCCGAACCATTTCATCATCCGCAAATACAACAACGCCCTTGCCTATGCCCTCGGCGTCGGCCTGCTGGCCGACCGCATCGCCGGGCGATCGGGGGTGGTCGCGCCCTGGCCGCACGAGTTGCCGCTGTCGATCGCCGACCGGGTCGGGGCCCAGGCGGCCCTGACCAAGCTGGGCTATGAGTCCGGAACCGCCGACGGCCAGGTCGGCGTGAAGACCCGCATCGCGCTGCGGGCCTGGCAGAAGGCCAAGGGCCTGCCCGCCGACGGCTATCTCACCCCGCATCTGGCCGGCCGGCTGGTGGCCGAAGCCGCCGGCCGCTAGAGCGGGCTCGCGCAGACGCCGGCCAGCGGGGTCGTGCGCCAATGCAAACGCGGAATTAAGCATTAACGCCGACGATCCGGTTCAAGCGGCGGCGGGGACCAGGCCTTGTTTCAGATCATCGGCATCGTGCTCCTGTTCGTCATGGTGTTCGGCAGCTTCGTCATCTCCGGCGGCAAGATCGCCGTGGTGCTGGAGGCGTTGCCGCACGAGCTGATGGCGATTGGCGGCGCCGGCGCGGCGGCCTTCCTGATCTCCAACTCGATGACCACGATCAAGGCCACCGGCCGCGGTCTCGCCAAGGTGTTCAAGGGCCCGAAATGGAAGGCGCAGGACTATAAGGATCTGCTCAGCCTGCTCTTCCTCTTAACCAAGACCATGAAATCCAAAGGCGTCATCGCGCTCGAGAGCCACATCGAAAAGCCAGGCGAGAGCACGATCTTCTCCCGCTATCCCAACCTGATGAAGGACCACTTCGCGATCGACTTCATCTGCGACACCCTGCGCATGATGACGATGAATCTCGAGGATCCGCACCAGGTCGAGGACGCGATGGAGAAACAGCTGGAAAAGCACCATCACGAGGCGCTGGCGCCCTCGCACGCCATGTCGAACCTGGCCGACGCCCTGCCGGCGCTGGGCATCGTCGCGGCGGTTCTCGGCGTCATCAAGACCATGGGCGCCATCACCGAGCCGCCGGAAATCCTCGGCATGATGATCGGCGGGGCCCTGGTCGGCACCTTCCTCGGCGTCTTCCTGGCCTACGGCATGGTCGGGCCGATGGCCGCGCGGATGAAGGACATCACCGAGGAGGAAGGCTCCTTCTATCGAATCATCCAGTCGGTGCTGGTCGCTCACCTGCATGGCAATGCGGCGCAGATTTCGGTCGAGATTGGCCGCGGCAGCGTCCCTTCGCCCTCGCAACCCAGCTTCCTGGAGCTCGAAGAGACCCTCGGCGCCATCCCGGCGGAAGGTTGAGACGCGAGTTTGATCACGCTGTCGTGAACTTGGCGCTTGCCCTTCGCTCATATGACGGCATAATCAGCTTTAGCGCATGCTAGCCGTCGCTATGGACGTCGACTGTCAAAGGTCGGTGGTCGTAGGGGCGTCTTGCCGACCGGCGCAGCAACCTCCTTCTAGGGGACCAGGGACAATGACCTCCGAAGTTCTTCGTAAGATCCTCGTCGCCGGCGCCGCCGTCGCCGCTCTTTCCGTCGTGGCCTGCAAGGGCCCGGCCAATAACACCGACAACGCGACCGCTTCGGCTGAAGCCGCCGCGTCTGACGCGTCGGCCGCCGCCTCGAGCGCCATGGCCGCTTCGTCGGCCGCGTCTGACGCCGCCATGGCCGCCTCTTCGGCCGCCATGTCCGCTTCGGCCGCCGCCAGCGCCGCGATGCCCGCGAACAAGTAGTCTCTTCGCGCTAAGTGCAGCGCAACGCGTACAAAAAGGCCGTCCCGCGAGGGGCGGCCTTTCTTGCGTCCGGAGCGGTTGAGGAAAAGTGCGAAGCGGTTTTCCGCCCCGCAACCCGCTCCAACTATAGGAATCGATCACGTTTATCGTGATCGGGGGTCTGGCCCGATGAGCAACCCGCCCGCCACGCCCGACCCGTCGCCCGTCGCCTGGGACGAGACCGGTGCGCCACGCTCGCCTCGGTTCAACGATGTCTACTATTCCAGCGCCGGCGGTCTGGCCGAGGCCCGGTCGGTCTTTCTGGGCGGCTGCGACCTGCCGCGGGCCTGGGCCGGGCGACCGGGCTTCGTGGTCGGCGAACTGGGCTTTGGGACCGGCCTGAACATAGTGGCGCTCGTCGATCTGTGGCGGCGCACGCGGCCGGACGACGCCCATCTGCATATCTTCTCGGTCGAGGCCTTGCCGATGCCGGCTGCCGACGCCCGCCGCGCGCTGGCCCCGTGGCCCGAACTCGCCGAGCTGACGGCGCGGCTGATGGCGGCGTGGCCGAGACGGGCGCGCGGCTTCCACCGCCTGGCCGTCGCCGATCTCGGCGTGACCCTCGATCTGGCGGTAATGGACGCCGCCGAGGCGCTGGAGGCCTGGACCGGCCGGGCCGACGCCTGGTTCCTCGACGGCTTTTCGCCAGCGCGCAACCCGGGGATGTGGACGCCTCAGGTGCTGGCTGGTGTTGCGCGACGCTCGGCGCCCGGCGCGCGGCTCGCCACCTTCACGGTCGCCGGCGCGGTGCGGCGCGACCTGGAAGCCCAGGGCTTCCAGGTCGAGAAGCGGCCGGGCTTCGCCGCCAAGCGCGAGCGGCTGGAGGCGCGGTCGCCCGCCGCGCCGCAAGGCCAGCCGGCGGCCAGGCCGCGTGCGGCGATCGTCGGCGGCGGCATCGCCGGGGCGTCGCTGGCCCGCGCCTTCCGCGCCATCGGGATACAACCCCGGCTGATCGAGGCCTCGGCGCCGGGCGCGGGCGCCTCGGGCAACGCCGCCGCCCTGGCCATGCCGCGACTCGACGCCGGCGATGGGCCGATCGGGGCGCTCTACGCCCAGGCCCTGGCGCGCGCCGCCGACCTCTACGACCAGACGCCCGGGGCCGTGATCGCCAACGGCGCCGACCAGATCGAGGTCGGGCCAAAGGACGCCAGCCGCTTCGACCGCATCGCGCGCAGCGACCTGTTCGAGGCCGGCGCCGTCAGTCGCCTGGCCGAACCGGGCGCGGTCGGCGGCCTCGGCTTCCGCGACGCCCGCGTGGTCGAACCGGCGGCGGTGTTGCAGGCCTGGCTGGACGGAGTCGACCTCGTCATCGGCTCGGTGGCGGCCATCGAGCCGGCCGACGACGGCTGGCGGCTGATGGATGCCGACGGCCGTGAAATCGCCCGGGCCGACATCGTCTGCCTCGCCTGCGGCCTCGATGCGGCCCGTCTGGCCCCGGACATCCCGCTCACCGCCTTGCGAGGCCAGGTCAGCCTGGCCGCGGCGACGCCGCCGGCCGCGGTGATCGGCGGCGGCTACGTGATCCCGACGCGCCAGGGCCTGCTGTTCGGCGCCACCCACGACCGGGACGACGCCGATGACGCGGTGCGCAGCGACGACCATCGGCGTAATCTCGACCTGCTGGCCACGATTCTCCCCGGGCTGGCCGCGCGGCTGGAGGCGACCGATCTGACCGGGCGAGCCGGCGTGCGGGCGGTGACGCCGGACTTCCTGCCCCTGGCTGGCCCGCTCGCGTCGCCGGGACTATTCATCCTCTCCGGCCTCGGCTCGCGCGGATTCTGCGCCGCCCCGCTGCTGGCCGAGCATGTCGCGGCCCTGGCCCTTGGCGCGCCCTCGCCCCTGCCGGCCGCGCTCGCGGAAATCGTGCATCCGGGCCGTTTCGCCGTGCGACGCAATCGCCGCCTCGGGCGTTCAGCCAAGGTTCAGGTGGTCGATCCCACGTGAAAGCCTGAAGGTCGGCCGTTCGACAGGGAAAGGAACCCCCCCGTGTCCAGCTCAATCGCAAACCCAGGTCTTCGCCTCGCCGCATCGGCCGCGATCCTGGCCGGCGCGGTGCTTTCGGCGTCGGCCGTCAGCGCTCAGCCGCCGGCCAGGAGCGACAACCAGTGCTTCTACACGCGCAATATCAATGGCTTCCAGGCGTCCGACGACCACACCGTCTATATCCGCGTCGGCGTTCGCGACATCTACCGGCTCGACCTGATGACTGATTGTACGGGCCTGACCTTCCGCCAGGGCATCGGGCTGGAATCGACCCCGGGCGATCCGTGGATCTGCAGCCCGATCCAGGCGACGGTGGTCTATCGCGATACCGGCATTCACAACCGCTGCCCGGTCAGCAACATCCACAAGCTGACGCCGGCCGAGGTCGCCGCCCTGCCCAAGCGAGACCTGCCCTGACGCACGAGCGGGCCCGCGGAAAAGTGCGTAGCGGTTTTCCGCCCGCAACCCGCTCTAACTCCAGGAATCGATCACGATGACTTTCCTCGTAATCGGCGGCGGGCTTGCGCGCGCCCATCGCGCCTGATCGGATAGACGCCAACAGGCCGGAAAGGCGCAAGCATGCTCAAGGTTCACCACCTCAACAATTCCCGCTCCCAGCGCATCCTCTGGCTGATGGAGGAGCTTGGGCTGGACTATGAGATCGTGCCCTATCAGCGCGATGCGACCACCAATCTGGCGCCGCCGGCGCTGATGGAAGTGCATCCGCTCGGCAAGTCGCCGGTGATCGAGGACGGCGGGGTCAAGATCGCCGAGTCCGGCGCCATCATCGAATATGTCGTCGACCGTCACGGTGGCGGCAGGCTGCAGCCCGATCCGCAGTCCGACGAACACGTCGCCTATAATGAGTGGCTGCACTATGCCGAGGGCTCGGCCATGCTGCCGCTGATGATCAATCTCTACGTCATGCGGCTGGGCGAGGCCGCGGCGCCGTTGGCGCCCCGCATCGAGAGCGAGATCGCCAACAACCTCAGCTATATTTCCGGCGCGCTTGGCGATCGCGACTATCTGATGGGCGAGTTCTCGGGCGCCGACCTGCAGGTCAGCTTCGTGATGGAGGTGGCCCGGGCCTTCGGCAAGCTGGCCGCCTATCCGAACCTGGTCGCCTATCTGGCGCGGCTGCATGGCCGGCCGGCGTTCAAGCGCTCGCTGGAAAAGGGCGGCGACTACAACCTCGCCAGTTGAAGCGCTTCGCGAACTGCGTGCGGGGGAAGGCGGCTTAGGCCAGGATGGGGCGAGTGATTCGCATCGCCCGGAGGCCTCAGCCCTTGCCAGACAGCGGCGTTTCCACCCGCACCTTCGCGCCGAAAGCCAGGGTGCTGGACGGCAAGGTGGTGCTGATCACCGGCGGCACCGGCTCGTTCGGCCGCCGCTTCGTGCACCGCGCCCTGGCCGAATACGCCCCGAAGAAGCTGATCGTCTTCTCCCGCGACGAGCTGAAACAGTACGACATGCAGGCCGAATTGCGCGAGGCCTTCCCCGCCGAAACCTACGCCAGGATGCGCTTCTTCCTGGGCGACGTGCGCGATCGTGAGCGGCTGACACTGGCGCTGCGCGGCGTCGACATCGTCATTCACGCCGCGGCGTTGAAGCAGGTGCCGGCGGCCGAGTACAACCCGTCGGAATGTATCCATACCAATGTGCTGGGCGCGGAAAACGTGGTCTGGGCCAGCCTGAGCAACCGGGTGAAGCGGGTGGTGGCGCTCTCCACCGACAAGGCCTGCAACCCGATCAACCTCTATGGCGCGACCAAGCTGGCCTCGGACAAGACCTTCGTCGCCGCCAACAACCTGGCCGGCGATATCGGCACCCGCTTCGCGGTGGTGCGCTACGGCAATGTGGCCGGCTCGCGCGGCTCGGTCGCGCCGTTCTTTCAGCGCCTGCTCGCCCAGGGCGCGGCCGATCTGCCGATCACCGATCCGCGCATGACCCGGTTCTGGATCTCGCTCGACCAGGGCGTCGACTTCGTGCTCTCGTCGATGGAGATGATGCGCGGCGGCGAGATCTTCGTGCCCAAGATCGGCTCGATGACCATGCCGCAGGTGGCCAGCGCCCTGGCGCCGGACCTGCCGCAGCGCACGGTCGGCATTCGCCCGGGCGAAAAGCTGCACGAAATGATGATCTCCGGCGACGACGCGCGCATGACCACCGAACTGGCCGACCGCTATGTGATCGAACCGCAATTCGTCGAATACACACGCAAATCCTTCAGCGCCGACGGCGACGGCAAG